>CALKYG010000501.1 GCA_938003575.1 uncultured Alphaproteobacteria bacterium | reverse complement strand
CGCTGCAACGGGCAAGGCGCAGCCTCGCCGCGCCCATATTCACGCGGCGCGGCGCGGGGTAGACGTTCATTGGTGCAGCGGCGACGGGGCCGGCGGTGAAAAGACCGTCACTGAAAATCCGGAAGAAGGAATTGAAGCGGACGGGGCGCCTCGCAGTTGCGCTGCTCGCGCTCGTCGCCGTCTCGCCGATCGCCGGCGCCGTACTCTACCGGTTCGCGCCGCCTCCCGGCACCTGGACGATGCTTGAACGGAAAATGTCGGGAGACAGGATCGTTCATCCCTGGACGCCGCTTGAGGAGATTTCGCCGCATCTCGTGCGCGCGGTGATCGCGGCGGAAGATTCGCGCTTCTGCCTCCATCGGGGCGTCGACGTCGAGGCGGTCGAAAGGGCGTTGGCGGAAAACAAGCGGGGAAAGAAGCGGCGCGGCGGCTCGACCATCTCGCAGCAGACGGCGAAAAACGTGTTTTTGTGGCAGGGCGGCGGCTGGGTGCGCAAAGGCTTTGAAGCCTATTTCACGGTGGTCGCCGAGCCGATCTGGGGCAAGCGCCGCACGATGGAGCTTTATTTGAACGTCGCCGAATGGGGCGACGGGTATTTCGGCGCCGAGGCGGCGGCGCAGGGGCGGTTCGGCAAATCCGCAAAGGACCTGACAAAGCAGGAGGCCGCGCTGCTCGCCGCGGTGCTGCCGAGCCCGAACAAGTGGCGCGCGGTCAATCCTGGGCCGTATGTCAGAAGCCGCGCCGCGACCATCCGTAAGCGGATGGATGTCGTCAGGAACGAGGGTCTTGACGCCTGCGTCCTTGGAAAGCCCGGATAATGGCGTTCCCCTCATCGATCCGTCTTGCTATCATCCGCCGAAGTCGCAATGGAGGCTCCTGATGGGCGTCATGGTCATCGCCTGTTATCGCGCCAAACCCGGCAAGGACGCCGAGCTTGAGGCCCTGACGAAAACGCATCTCCCGGTTCTCGTGCGGGAAGGTCTTGCGGAAAATCGCCCCTCGATGGTCGGCCGCGCGCGCGACGGCGCAATCGTCGAGGCGTTCATATGGAAATCGCGCGAGTCGATCGACGCGGCGCATGCGAATCCGGCGGTCGGCGCGCTTTGGGCGAAATTCGGCGAGATCGCCGACTTCACGATGCTGAAAGACCTCTCTGAGGCCGCCGATCTTTTCGCAGAGTTCGAGTGGCTGAAGCTCGACGCGCCGCTCGCCGCCGCGAGCGCGCCCGTTCCCGTCGATGTCGAGGCGGGCAAGACTTATTTCTGGTGCGCCTGCGGACAGTCGAAGATGCAGCCTTTTTGCGACGGCTCGCACAAGGGGTCTGTCTTCTCGCCGATGAAATGGACGGCGGCGGAGACAAAGAAGGTCTTCTTCTGCGCCTGCAAGCAGACGAAAGGCGCGCCGCTCTGCGACGGTTCGCACAAGGCGCTTTGATGGCGAAAACATCGGACCGCCACACGGAAATTCTCGACGGCTACAAGCGCGGCGGATCGCGCTTCAACGAATGGGCTGAAAAACATCTCGGCGTCTTCCGCCTTACGCATTGGGAATGGGGGCGCCTGTCGATGGTCTGGGAGATCGACGACCGGTTCGTCATGCCCGACGGCGTCATGTTCGGCGGACACGTTTCCTCCGTCGCCGACCATATCGCGGGCCTTGCCGCCATGACGGTCCTGGAAGCGGAGGGCGACCGCTTTCGCACCTCGCGCCTTGAAACGAATTATTTCCGCCCGGTGATGAAGCCGACAGCCGCGATCGAGGCGCGAATCGTCAATGTCTCGAAAAGCCTCATCCATGTGGAAGCGGACTTTCTCACCGGCGAGGGAAAGCTCGCCGTGCGCGCAAACGCGGTGCAGATGAAGCGGACGGCCTGACGCCAGTCTTTTCTCGTTGCGGCGACCGGCGACAGGGAAGCGGCGAAAGTGTCCGGCGCATGCATTTCCGGCCGGGCGAGGAGATCGGCGATACCGCTGAAAAGCAGAATGACGTCATGGCGCTGGCCGTCATAGATGATAGAAAGATCGCGCGCCGTTGCGTATTCAAACCGCGCCGCCGCGGCGCGCATGCGCCATTCATTGACGCCGAGCGCAACGAGGATCGAAAAAATGATGAGCGCGCTTTCGCGCGCGACATAGCCGAGTGATTTTTCCATGAACGCCTCCCGGCGACAGACTGGCGCGGTCCGCGCCGGCGGGAAGGGATGGGAAGGGGGTCAAGGGACTAGGTTTTGGAGGGGCGGTCCGTTAGAAGCGCCTCGACCAGCAATCGCCAATCCGCAGCCCTGAGATGCCCGACCTCCTGCTTGAGCTTTTTTCCGAAGAAATCCCCGCCCGGATGCAGCGCCGCGCCGCCGCCGATCTTGAGCGGATGATGAATGAGCGCCTGCTCGCCGCCGGCTTCCTGCCCGAGGGGGTGAAGGCGTTTGCGGGCCCGCGCAGGCTCGCGCTCATCGCCACGGGGCTTCCCGCCCGCCAGCCGGACCGCAAGGATGAGAAAAAAGGCCCGCGCGTC
>CALKYG010000500.1 GCA_938003575.1 uncultured Alphaproteobacteria bacterium | reverse complement strand
AAGTCACCTGCTCGCCGCTGGCGACGACGGTGTCATATTCGACATTGCGGACGTCGAGCGCCGGATCCGGCGGCCCGGCGTCCGCGCACAGCGCGACAAGGCGGTTTGTCTCGCCGGCCATCGCCGAAACCGCAACGACGACGGAGTGGCCTAAGTCGGCCTCGCGCTTCACGAATGCGGCGACGCGCCGCATTCGATCGACGTCGGCGACCGAGGTGCCGCCGAATTTCATTACAATCCGCGCCATGCGCTTGATCGCCGCCTTTTCTCCGGCCCGTATGGGCGCCATGTCTATAGTCGGCCCTGCAATCGGCGCAAGCTTGGGAAAAACTATTGCGCCGGTGAGGATTATTGAAGGCGAAAACATGGACGTCGGCAGAACCAGCATCGACCCGGACGAAGTCGAAAAATTCTCCAGGATCGCTGACGAATGGTGGGATCCGTTCGGCAAGTTCAGGCCGCTGCACAAGTTCAACCCCGCCCGCCTCGCCTATATCAGGGATGCGGCCGCCACCCATTTCGGCCGGGACAGGCTCGGCCGGTCGCCGCTTCAGGGCCTTCGCCTGCTCGACGTCGGCTGCGGCGGCGGTCTGGTCGCCGAACCGATGCGCCGCCTCGGCGCCGAGGTCGTCGGCATCGACGCGTCGGAACGCAACATCAAGACCGCGATGGTTCACGCCGGCGATGCGGATCTCGAGATTGACTACCGCGCCGCGACGGTCGAGCAGCTCCTGTCGGCCGGCGAGACGCCGTTCGACATCGTCCTCAATCTGGAAGTTGTTGAACATGTCGTCGATCCGGAGGCGTTCCTGACGAACTCGGCGCGGCTGGTGAAGCCGGGCGGACTGATGATCGTCGCGACGATCAATCGAACGCTGAAAGCCCTCGCGTTCGCGAAGATCGGCGCCGAATATATTCTTCGCTGGCTGCCCCGGGGAACGCATGACCCCGCAAAATTTCTCAAGCCCGAGGAAGTCGCGCGCGCGCTGACGCAGGCGGGATTGACCGTCACTGCGTGCGCCGGGGTTTCCTACAATCCGCTGATGGACTCATGGAGAATCTCGGAAGACACCGGCGTCAATTATATGACGAGCGCGACGAAGCCCCGACACGCCTGACGGCGCTGTCGATGCGCAGCGTGAGCGCCGGAAGCCGCGCAACGAAGCCGCGCCCCGGGAGCGTTCACGTCAGGTTCGGCCTGACGACCGGCTCAAGCTTTTTCCAGTTGCGGTCGAGGGCGCCGAGCGTCGCGGCGTAGCCGTCGATGACGGCCCGGTCATACTCCTTCCAGTCGCGCAACTCGACGCCGGCCACGTCGGGCGCGATCAGTATGTCCGCCGGGCTGTCTTTCGGGCGAAGCTCATGGCGCGCCGTGGCGGCGCGCATGAGAAGCGCAACGATGGGCGGGGCCGATTTGAACCCGTTCCGCCAGACCCATTCGGCGAAACCCGGCGGATCGGCAAACGCCTCCGGCGAGATGGTGCCCTCGCGGGCGACGTCTATGCCGATGGTCACGCCCCTGTGGAGGTTTGTCATGAGGTCCGTCGGGAAATTGTTCATGACGGCGCCGTCGACAAACAATTCGCCGTCGTGAACGACGGGCGGCAGAATGCCCGGCAACGAGATCGACGCGCGAAGCGCCTCCCGCAGCAATCCGCGTCGATGGATGAAGGTGACGCCCTTCGTCATTTCCGATGAAATGCAGAAAAAGGGAATCTCAAGGTCTTCGATCCTGACGTCGCCGAAGTGGCGCTTGAGGCGCTCCTCGACGCGTCGCCCGCGCGTCAGCGCCACCACGGGCAGAATATGATCGCCGAGCGGATTGGAGTCGACAAAGGCGTCGCGAATTCTGGTTTCAATTTCCTGATCGCTCCATCCCATGGCGACGCAGGCCCCGATGATGGCGCCCATTGATGCGCCGGCGACGAAATCGATCGGAACCCTCCGTTCCCGGATCGCCTTCACGGCGCCGATATGCGCATAGGCGCGCGCGCCGCCGCCGGACAGAACCAGTCCGACCGTGCGCCCTGAAATCGCGCGGGCGAGCCGTTCTTCGGTTCTCGGTCCGCTGACATGGAAGATCCGGTTGGCGTCGATCGCGTCAACCCAGTCGGCGACGCTTCCGGATTTCGCGCCTTCATGCAACATCACGACGTCGACAAGGCGAAAGCGCCGCGCCGGCGCATCTTCGGCGGGGGTCATCGGAAAAGGCCGCGGAGGCCTTGCATCCTGCCGCGCGAAAACGAAATAGCGGTCCGCATGGCGCAGCGCGAAACGGTAGGCGAAGGAATCGCCGACCCGTGCGGGCAGAAGGACGACGTCGTGCTTCGCCTCGATCCCGTCGAACGAGCCGTCGGCCAGAGCCTCGGGATCGTCGATGATGACGACGGTCCGGCCGTAATCCCCGATGATCCGTGCGAGTTCCTTTGCGTGCGCCTCGATGTCAATCGAGGGTGAGGAGCCGATCAGCGCGAACACGCGCGGACTGGCGTGCTTGAAGCTGTCATTGGGATGACGCGCGCGCCGGACGACGGCGTCAGCGATCGCGCGGGAGAAATCGGCGCAGCAGTCGAGCAGGTGCTCGGCGTCCGCCTTGTCCACGGCGAGAAGTTCGGTGTCCCTTAACGCATAGGCCGACGCCGACCGCTTTTCTCCGCTGAGGACCGACATTTCGCCGACCGGCTCGCCGGATCGCGCGTAGCCGATGACCTCTTCATTGACGCCGTCTCCGCGCACGATGATCAGCCGGCCCGTCAGCACGAAATAGACGGCGTCCGGATCATCGCCCTGCTTGAACAGCTCAAGACCGCCGCTCAGCGAAAACCACCGGCTGCGCTCAACAAGCGCCGACAGCGCGGCGTCGTCGAACATCCTGAAAAAGGGAAGAGCCCGGCAGCGTTCCAGTACTGACTGCATGCGCGGATGAAAGACCAGCGCGGACCGCCGCGCAAGGCGCCGGCCCGGCGGCCGCCTAATTAAGCTTCTTTGCCGGCGCCGGACGACCCGCGCCGGGCAACGGCGACACCGACACGCCTTCGTCGATCAGTTCCTTGACGTCAGCGCCGGTCGCCTCGCCGTAGATGCCGCGCTCTTCCGACTCGCCATAGTGAATCTTGCGCGCTTCTTCGGGAAACCGGTCGCCGACATAATCGAAATTCTTTTCGACATAGTCGCGGGCCCGCCGCGCCGCGTCAGCCATCGCGTCGCGCATGACCGACAGGCGGTCGCCGCCGCGCCGGGACGCGCCGGTCACGACCGCCGGGGCCATGATGGCCCTTTCAATGTCCGTCGACGCGCAGAACGGGCATTCAAGAGCGCCTTCCGCCGCCTGCTTGTCGAAATCGACGCTGGACCGGAACCAGCCTTCAAACGCACAGCCGGCCCCGCACTTCAACTGGTACTTGATCATGACTCTACATTGATGACTTTGATGGGCGATTCAAGAGCAAGGCTCGGAATCTGGGCGCGCGCCTTTCTCACACGGGCGAGATCAATGTCGGCGACGGTGACGCCTGGTTCGTCTCCCCTCGCCTCGGCCAGAATGTCGCCCCACGGAGAAATGATCATCGAATGACCGAATGTCTCGCGCCCGTCTTCATGAACGCCGCCCTGCGCGGCCGCGACGACAAAGGCGCCGCACTCGATCGCGCGCGCGGTCAAAAGCGTCTTCCAATGGGCCCTCCCGGTCTGGCGGGTGAAGGCGGCCGGAACGCACAGCACGTCGGCGCCCGCCCGCGCCATCGCCCGATACAGATGGGGAAAGCGCAGATCATAACAGATCGACAGGCCGAACGAGGCGAGCGGGGTCGTCGCGACGACGGCGGCGGCGCCGCGCTCATAGACGTTCGATTCCTTCCAGCTCTCCCCGTTGTCGAGGTCGACGTCGAACATGTGGATCTTGTCGTAGCGCGCCGCGATTGCGCCGTCAGGCCCGAACAGAAAGCTGCGATTGGCGAGGCGTCCGTCATCGCGCCTGATCGCCATGGAGCCGATCAGAAGCCATATCCCCTGATCGGCGGCGACCGCGGAGAACGCCTTTACCTCCTCGATCTCTTCGCCGGCAGGCAGCGAGGATGAAAGGCGGGCGGCGTTCCGGTCGACCGCGTTCGTCATCTCGGGCGTCATGACGAAATGCGCGCCCTTCGCCGCCGCTTCTTCAATAAGCGCTGTCGCTGCGGCGACGTTCTGCGCGCGATTGACGCCGGAGCGCATCTGCACGCAGGCCGCCCTGAACGGCGCGGCGTCGTCTGAAGCCGCCTCATTCATTCAGCAACGCGTCCAGTTCGCCGGTCGATTCGAGCGCATAAAGCTGATCGCATCCGCCGACATGCCGGTCTCCTATGAAGATCTGCGGATAGGTGCGCGCGCCGTTCGACCGGCGGATCATCTCACTGCGCTTTTCCGCGTCGAAGGCCGCGCTGATCTCATTGATCGCCGCGCCCTTCTTTTTCAAAAGCGACAGGGCCCTGACGCAATAGGGACAAAGGGGCCTCGTGTAGACGGTGACGGGCTTCATCGGGCGTTGCATCCTTCAGCGCAATATCCGGGAATGATCGACGATTTTTCATTCACCGGCTAGCGCCGCGGAATAAATTTTTCAGTTCACGAAAGCGTCGCCCCGCCTTTTACGACCCGCGCCAGCGCCAGGGCGTCGACGCGCGCGGCGCCGCGGCGCTTCAGCGCGCGCGCGCAAGCCGACAAGGTGGCGCCGGTGGTCAGGACATCGTCGACAATCACGAAACGCCGGCCGCAGACTGCGTCGTGATGCGACTTCCTGACGTCGATCGCTCCGGCGACATTGCGCCGCCGCGCCTCGGCCGACAGGTTTTTCTGCGGCGGCGTCGCCCGCGTGCGTTCAAGGGCCAGCGGATCGAAGCCGAGCCCGGTCGCTCGCGCGACGGCGGCCGCCAGCAGCGCCGCCTGATTGTACCGGCGGGCGAACAGGCGTCCCCGATGCAGCGGCGCCGGCGTCAGCACGGCGTCCGAATTCCAGAACGGCCGGCCCGCGCGCACCAGCCAGGTCGCGAACAGCGGCGCAAGGTCCGTCCGGTCGGCGTGCTTGAACGAAACGATGAGACCGTGACTGGCGTCGTCATAGACGACGGCGGCGCGCGCGCTGTCGAAGTCCGGCGGATCGGCGACGCATTTCGCGCACTCGGCCCCATCGCCGATCTCGTGCGAGAACGGCGCGCCGCAGCGCGCGCAGACTGGGTCGTCAATGAATTGCAGCCTGGACCAGCCGCTGGCGGACAATATTCCGGGCTCTGAAACCGGCTCTCCCGTCATCGGACAAAGAGGCGGCGCAAGCGCGTCGAGAATTCGTGCGGCGCCCGCGGAGAAAAAAAGCGGCGCCGATGACCGCGTCCTCCCCGCCGCAGCGCCAGGACTGCGCAGGAGTTTTTTGCTGGACGAATTCATTCAATTGTATCCGCCGTGCTTACCTTCGATTAAGGGCGTTTCCTAAATATTCGTAAATCAACCAAGTTTAATCAAGCATCGTCGGCCAGTATTGATCCTGGACGCGCAACAACCTGCGGTGCGTATTTGGAGGAGAGTGTCGCCATGAAGCTTGTCAGCAGATTTCTGGGGGCGCGCGACGGCAACATCGCGATCATGTTCGCATTCACCTTTGTCCTGCTGGTCCTTTTTGCGGGCGGCGCCGTCGATTTTGCAAGGTACAACGCCGTGCGCGCCGACCTTGTCGAATCGCTCGACGCCTCGGGCCTCGCGATCGCTCAGCTTGATGCGCTGAACGGGCCGGAAATCCGGAATCTCAGCGATTCCGCCCGCGAGGCGTATCTGAAGGATTACGGCCGCGCCTTCTTCCACGAGAATTTCCGCCACGAAAGCGTCATTGAGGGCCTCACCGTCGATTTCGACATCACCAACGCCAAGATCACGCCGATCGCGCAGGGCGCGATGAAGACGCTGCTTCTCGGCGTCGCGGCCGACCTGATGAAGGCGCCGAACAGCCCGATGAAGTCGCTGTCGATGGCGACAGATACGGAGATAACCCGAGCGGCGTCCGGCAACACCGAGGTCGCGCTCGTGCTCGACACGACCGGGTCGATGAATTCCGAAGGCAGGATCGACGATCTCAAGGCCGCCGCCAAGGAATTCGTCGACGTCCTCGTCCGCAGCGATCAAAGTCAGTTCTATTCGAAAGTCGCGATCGTTCCCTACGGCATGGCGGTCAATCTCGGCTCGCACGCCGCCGCGGCGAGAGGCAATGTCGCGCCGCCGGTCTCGATCACGAATATCAGCAAGGCGCGCCGCGCCGTCGTCACCGCGCCGAACCACGGCTTCGGCGTCAACGATTACATCTACATCGAGAATGTCGGCGGCATGTACCAGATCGCCGACGGGATCTATCGCGTCAAGTCGCCTACGGCCAATACGTTCGAGCTTCAGGACGCCTATGGCGGCTATGTCGACAGCCGCTCCTATTCAACTTACACGAACGGCGGCGAGGCTTATTGCACAAAGACAGGCTGCAAGTACAAATACTTCGTCAACCAGCGCAATTCGCTGCGCCTGTTCGAGGTTTCGTCCTGCGTTTCGGAGCGGACCGGGGCGAACGCCTACACAGACGCCAGCCTGGTCAACTCGAAGGTCGGCTATGTCTACGCGGGATCCAGCAATCCGTGCACGGAGCCTGAAGTCGCGCCGCTTTCGAGCGACAAGAATCAGCTGAAGGCCGATATCGACAATCTGACCGCCGGCGGATCGACGGGCGGACATCTCGGCGTCGCCTGGGGCTGGTATGCGGTTTCGCCGAATTTCGCCTCCATCTTCACCGGAGAGAGCGCGCCCGCCGATTATGACGACGAGGTGTCGAAAAGCGTCGTGATCATGACCGACGGCGAATTCAACAGCTCCTATTGCGACGGCGTGATCAGCCAGTCCTCCACCAACGGCAGCGGGAATTCGAGCGACAAGATCAATTGCAACGCGCCGAACGGCCATTCCTACGCTCAGTCTGAGGAGCTGTGCGACGCCATGAAGAATGCAGGCGTCGTCGTCTATACGGTCGGCTTCAAGATCGTCGACAACCAGAGCGCGCGGGACCTGATGGCGAACTGCGCCACCGGCCCCAGCTACGCCTATCTCGCGCAGGACGGCGCCGCGCTGAAGCGCGTATTCGCGGACATCGCGCAAAACATCGCGCAGCTCCATGTCAGCCGGTAGGACCATGTTCATGCGCAAGCTCTCTTCGGTTCTCCGCGACAAAAGAGGCTCGACGGCGGTCGAGTTCGCGCTTGTCGCTCCGGCGTTTCTGGCGTTGATGTTCTCAACCTTCGAAGTCGGCTGGTTTTATTTCGTCAGTTCGCAGGTCGACGCGGCGACGTTAAACGCGGCCCGCCTCATCCGCACCGGCCAGGCGCAGCAGCAAGGTCTCGACAAGACTGAATTCTTCAACGCGGTCTGTCCGCCGCTCCGGATCTTCGGCGATTGCGCGGACAAGGTCACGGTCGAGGTTGAGACCTTTGCGAGTTTCGCCGCCCTCGCCGCCGACAATTCGCCGGCCGTATGCAGCAACGACCAGCCTTCGCAGATCAACGCCATTCCTTATGAGCCGGGCTCCGACAACGATATCGTCAGGATGAGGATCTGTTTCCTCTACAAGACGTTCAATCCTGTCATCGGCGTCAATGTCGCCGACGCCGACGCGGGCACGCGGCGCGTCTACGGCGCTTTCATTTTCCGCAATGAGCCGTTTTCCCGGAACGGGGGATAATCGCCGGTTATGGGACCGCTCAAAATCTTCGCCAGATGCAAAAGCGGCATAGCCGCGACCGAATTCGCGCTCGTGCTGCCGCTGCTGGCGCTCTTGTTCTTCGGCATGCTGGAAGCGTCCGACCTGCTGACGGTCAAGCGCCGCGTTGCGAACGCGGCCAACTCGCTCGTCGATCTCGTCTCGCAGGAGCCGACGATTGAAGTCGCAGAGATCAATGATTCAATCATCGGCGTGAAGCGCCTGCTCGAGCCGACGGCCTTGTCTTCGACGTCAATTCGAATCGTCAGTCTCGTGAAGGGCCCGAATCCCGGCGACCCGGTCACCGTGCACTGGAGCATCGACGAAAACGGCGACGAGCCCTATGCGCCGGGCGCTGTGTACGACAAGCTGGACGCGACCGCGACCGTTCGCAGCGAAGCGTCCCTTCTCGTCGTCGAGATGGATTACGAGTACGATTCCGGATTCGGCGGCAGGGTCTTCACGACGCCTTTCGACTTCGCACAGTCCGCCAAGCGCTGGCCGCGCAAGTCGGCGCGGGTGCAGCTCTGTCAGTCGTCCGATCCGGCGAGCTGCACGTCCTGAGCAGTCTTCGGGCGGACCGGTCCCGGCGCGGCATACGGCCGCCGCGGGCCGGAGATCATCGGCATGCTTCGCACGGCGCGCAGATTGCGGGCGGCGCGCCGGCGTCCTACATGCGCGGGATGCCCGACGCCGCGCCGCCTGAAATATTCAACCGCGATCTCTACCGGTTGCGCCGGGCGCGCGCGGCCGCCTCCTTGGCGTCCTGCGATTTTCTGCATCGTCGCGCGATGGCGGATATCGTCGACCGGCTGGAGACCGTGACGAGGGATTTTCCAAGCGCGCTTTTTTACGGGGCGGGCGCGCTGACGTCGATGCTGACGCCGGCATGCGGCGTCGGCGACTTCATCAGCGCCGATTTCGCCGCCGAAAGAACAGCGGGCCCGAATTCCCTGGTCTTCGACGAAGAGCTGAGCCCGTTCGCGCCGGAATCGTTCGATCTCGTCGTCAGCGTCCTGACGCTTCATGCGGCGAACGATCCGGTCGGCGCGCTTGCGCAGATGCGCGCCGCGCTGAAGCCTGACGGCCTGCTGATCGCGGTTCTCTTCGGCGAAGATACGCTGGCCGAGCTGCGGGCGGCGCTTTACGCGGCCGAGACGGAGCACGCCGGCGGCGTGTCGCCGCGCATCGCCCCGTTCGCCGGCGTTCGCGATCTCGGCGCCGCGCTTCAGCGCGCGGGCCTCGCCATGCCGGTCGCGGATCTCGACCGTGCGCGCGTTGAATATCGGAACGCCGCGCAACTGTTTGCGGATTTGCGGCGCATGGGCGAAACGAATTGTCTTGCGGACCGCGCAAAGGGATTGCGCCGCCGCAGCGTTGCAGGCGGGCTTGAACGCCTCTCGGCCTGCGCGCATGTCACATTCGATCTCGTCACGCTGACCGGCTGGGCGCCGCATGAAAGCCAGCCGCGGCCGTTGAAGCCCGGATCGGCGACGCATTCGCTGAAGAAAGCCCTCGGCGCGGGTTAGTTCACCATCGCGCTTTGAATTTCGGAATACATGTTCCGCGTCTCGTCGGTGAACCCTTTGACCGCCGCGAGGATCGCAAGGAAGATCAGCGACACGATCAGGCCGTATTCAATCGCCGTCGATCCGTCGTCCTCGCGGATGAATCGCCGGACCCTGGAAGCGAAACTGCCGATTAACGCCGACACGCTCATAACATATCCCTCAATTGGGCGGCGAGAGGACGATCCGCGGGGGGCATTTCATAATGCTGAAACTCCCCTGGCCGCACCCACGCCAGCGCTTCCGCTTCCAGCGGCCGCGCGACGCCCTTCCACTTCCTGCACGCATAAAGTGGCATCAAAAGATGAAAGTCCGCTGAACTCGTTGAAGAAAACGCTATCGGCGCGAGGCAGGACGCCTCGACATCGACACCAAGTTCTTCTTTCAGCTCTCTCACCAATGCCCCCTCAGGCGTTTCACCGTCTATCAGCTTGCCGCCGGGAAATTCCCAGAGACCCGCCATCTGCTTTCCCGCCGGCCGCCGCGCCAGAAGCACCCGGCCGTCGCCGTCGATCAATGCGCCCGCCGCCACAATCAGCAGCCTTGCCATCTTTCCGCCCCAATCATATTCGGCAGCCCGTTATCAGGTTATTGCACGCGAACTTAAAATTGACTCGACCGCCCGCTATCTTTTCTCCGCTTCCGGCGGGAAAAACAAAACGTCGTCTTCGGCCTTCAGGGCGTCGATCGTCTGGCTGACGGTGCGCAAGGTTAAGAAACGGCGAACATTGTCCTCGACTGCGAGGAACGGGACCCCCCCGGTCGGGCGGCGCTCCTGCACTTCCAGGATATGCCAGCCGAACTCCGTCGAGAACGGTTCGGCGATTTCTCCGGGCGCGGTCGAAAAGGCGGCCGCGGCGAATGGCGGCGTCATCATATCTTTCGTGAACCAGCCGACTTCGCCGCCGAGCGGCGCCGTCGCCCGGTCGAGCGATCGGCCGCGGGCGATCGAAGCGAAATCGGCGCCCGCGCGCAGACTCTCAACGATCGCGCGCGCCTCGTCTTCCGTTGCGACCAGAATATGGCGCGCCTTCACTTCATCGCCGAGGCGCGTGACATCGACCTGGCTGTCATAGAGCCGCTTGACGCGCTCCGGCGTCACGGCGGCGGCGATCCGGCCTTCCATGAAGGAGGAAGCGAGAATTCTGTCGCGGGCGGCGAGAAGGCGGCGCTGAACGGACGGGTCGCGCTGCAACCCTTCCTCCATCGCGGCCTTCGCCAGCAGCCGCTGCTCGACGAAGGCGTTCACGAGCCCCCGGTCGAACGCTGCGGCGACTGTCAGTTTTTCGTTGTCCGCGACCTGCCCGCCGGCGCGGGCGGCCGCCTCGACCTCGCTGAGATGAACGAATCGTCCGTCGACGCGCGCGACGATCGGATCGTCAAGGTCGACCGGCGGCCGGAAAAAGGAATCCAGCGACGACGCGTCGCTGCGCGCGTTGCGGATCTCGTCCGCCGCCCAGAGAGCGCAGATGACAAGCACGACGCCCGACCCGGCCGCATAGGCGCGCCCGCTTCTTGACGGCAGCCACCGGAAAACCTCGGCGATGGCGCCGGCCGACGCGCGCGCGGTCGACGATCCGAACCGCGCCGATGACGTGAAAGCGAGCTTTGCGCCCCGCCAGAGCGCGCTGTCGAGCGCCTCGGCCAGATTCCAGATCGTGCGAATGAGTTTCCAGAAAGCCCGCAAGAGAAGACCGGCGAGGCGCAAAGCCTCTCCCGCCAACGCCGCCAGATAGGCCCCAAGGCCGTTCGCCGCGCCGTTGAACTCGCGGCCGTCCGGCGTCCGCACGACGCCGTCTTCCGGTCTGCTTTCGCTAAGTCTTTGCGGCATGGGGACGAATCCCGCCTTCGTTGACATGAAGGGAGGCGGTCACTATCTCTCCGGCGCCCGCCCGGGCGGCCCCGCCGCTTCCCATGACGGCTCCGTAAAAATCCGCCAGCGCGCTTGGTTTCATCGAGGCGTCTGCAACAATCGATCTGAAGGTGCGTTCAATCATGGCGCTGTTCGGCCTCGCGAAAAAGATTTTCGGCTCATCCAATGAACGCCGGATCAAGCCTCTATGGCGCCGCGTCGAAGCGATCAATGCGCTGGAAGCCGAAGTCTCAAAATTGACCGACGCCGAAATCGTCGAGCGCACAGGCAAGCTGAAAGCCCGGGTCGCGGCGGGCGAAACGCTCGACCAGGTTCTCGAGGAAGCCTTTGCGACGGTCCGGGAGGCCGCCAAGCGCGCCCTCGGCCAGCGCCATTACGACGTTCAGCTCCTCGGCGGCATGGTCCTTAACGACGGCAATATCGCGGAAATGAAGACCGGCGAAGGCAAGACCCTTGTCGCCACGCTGCCCGTCTATCTTAACGCGCTCACCGGCAAGGGCGTCCACGTCGTCACCGTCAACGACTATCTGGCCAAGCGCGACGCCGAATGGATGGGCCGCGTCTATGAGCGTCTCGGAATGACGACAGGGTGCATCGTGCACGGACTGACGGACGCCGAACGCCGCGCCGCCTACGCCTGCGACATCACCTACGGCACCAATAACGAATACGGATTCGACTATCTTCGCGACAACATGAAGGCGTCGCGCGAAGAGATGGTCCAGCGCGGCCACCATTTCGCCATTGTCGACGAGGTCGATTCGATTCTCGTCGATGAGGCGCGCACGCCGCTGATCATCTCAGGGCCGACCGACGACAAGTCCGAACTCTACGTGACGATCGACAGCTTCATCCCGCGCCTTGGGGAAGGCGACTACGAGATCGACGAAAAGCAGCGCTCCGTCACCTTCACCGAGCAGGGCAATGAAAAGCTCGAAGGGCTGCTCAAGGAAGCCGGCCTTCTGCAGGGCGACAGCCTTTATGACGCGGTCAACATCTCGATCGTTCACCACGTCAATCAGGCGCTGAAGGCCCACAAGGTCTTTCAGAAAGACAAGGACTACATCGTCCGCGGCGACAAGGTCGTCATCATCGACGAATTCACCGGCCGCATGATGGAAGGCCGCCGCTGGTCGGAAGGCCTCCATCAGGCGGTCGAGGCGAAAGAGAAAGCGGCGATCCAGCCGGAGAACCAGACGCTCGCTTCAATCACGTTCCAGAACTATTTCCGGCTATACGAAAAGCTCGCCGGCATGACCGGCACCGCGATGACCGAAGAGGCGGAATTCGCAGACATCTACAAGCTCAACGTCTTCGAGATTCCGACGAACCGTCCAGTCGCCCGCATCGACATGGACGACGAGCTTTACATGACGGCGGCCGAAAAGAACAAAGCCATCGCCATGCAGATCGCCGAATGCCATCGCAAGGGACAGCCAGTGCTTGTGGGCACGGTGTCGATCGAGAAGTCGGAACAGCTCTCGGAACTTCTCGGCGACAAGAGCTTCTGGCGCGATGTCGCCAAGACCCTGCGCCAGCGCGCCGATCAGCTCAAGGACAAGGAGGCGGACCTCAAGAAGGAGCTTCTTGAACGCGCCGAATACGTCGACACGCTCGCGATCAAGAAGACGCCGATACCGCACAATGTGCTGAACGCACGTTTCCACGAACAGGAAGCCGATATCGTCGCCGACGCCGGCAAGCCGGGCGCCGTGACGATCGCAACCAACATGGCGGGCCGCGGCACCGACATTCAACTCGGCGGCTCAGTCGACAAGCAGATCCTCGACAGCCTCGCCGAAGGCGACGACGAGGAAACGATCCGGAGAAAACGCGCCGAGATCGAGGCGCGCGTCGCCGAGGACAAGAAAAAGGCGCTCGAGGCCGGGGGCCTGTTCGTTCTCGGAACCGAACGGCATGAAAGCCGGCGGATCGACAACCAGCTGCGCGGCCGTTCCGGACGGCAGGGCGACCCCGGCGCGACGAAGTTCTATCTGTCGCTGCAGGACGACCTGATGCGGATCTTCGGCGACGGCATGGAGAAGATGCTGAAGCGCTTCGGCATCAAGCCGGACGAATCGATCGAGCATCCCTGGTTCACGAAGGCCGTCGAAACCGCACAGAAGAAAGTCGAACAGCGCAACTACGACATTCGCAAGAACCTGTTGAAGTTCGATGACGTCATCAACGACCAGCGCAAGGCCATCTACGATCAGCGCAAGGAGTTCATGGCCGCAACAGAGGTTGACGACATCATCGCGGACATGCGCGACCAGCTCGTCAACGATCTCGTCGCCGAGCATATTCCGCCGAAGTCCTATGCCGAACAGTGGGACATTGAAGGGCTTGAAAAGAAGCTCGAGGAAATCTTCGGCCGTTCCTTCCCGGTGGCCGACTGGGCGAAAGAAGAGGGCGTCGCCGACGTCGAAATCGCCGAGAAGCTCAACAAGGCTGTGACCGATCATGCGGCGCGGCGCGCGGCCGAAATAGGCCCCGAGGTCATGCGGCGGATCGAAAAGTCGATCCTTCTCCATGTGCTCGACACCAATTGGCGCGAACATCTTCAGATGCTCGATCATCTCCGCTCGGTCGTGTGGATGCGCGGCCACGCCCAGCGCGACCCGATCAATGAGTTCAAGACAGAATCCTTCGCGCTTTTTGAATCGCTGCTCGACGGGCTTCGGCGCGACGTCACGCGCTATCTGATGCGCATCGAGGTGCAGCGCGCCGAAGACGCCGCGCCCCGGCCGCAGGCGCCCCGGCGAACGATCGAGAGCCACGTCAATCCGCAAACAGGCGAAAATGAAGTCGCGCTTGCGGAAGCGGCCGCGCGCCTTCGCGCGCCGCGCAGCGCCTCCGCCGGGATCGGCACGATGACCGGCTTCGCGCGCGCCCAGGGCGTCGACGTGACGAAGCCTGAAACCTGGGGCGCCGTGCCGCGCAATGCGCCATGCCCCTGCGGCTCCGGCCTCAAATACAAGGCTTGTCACGGGAAAATCTGAGGCTGTTGCGCGCCTTGACGCTCCAGCGCAAACTCCCCTGCGCTGGAGGGCGCGCCATGATGATCTCATTCAAAGCCGCCGCCGCGCTGGCGTTCGCCGCGCTGGCGCTCGCCGGCTGCGGCAAGATGACGAAATCAGCGCGCGTCAAGCCGGGCGCCGGCGCCGTCATATATGAGGCGACAATCATCA
>CALKYG010000499.1 GCA_938003575.1 uncultured Alphaproteobacteria bacterium | reverse complement strand
CATCTCCGGGCGCGCGGGATTGCGCACCCACGCAAGGCGCGGGCGGCCGGACGGGGGGCGTGACGCTGCGCGCCAGCGCGGCGGCGCCGGACGCACAGCAAGGATTCAATTGTCAAAGAGCCGGACCGCGGAACGCCGCGGGCCGCGCCGCACCGGCGACAGGCGCCTTGCGGCGCTTTCCCCGATCCGACGGGCCGATCATGGGGCCTGCGGGCGGGCGGGGGATAAGGAGGGGGATAAACAGGGGGATAACTCCGCCCCAATGACGGGAATTCACCATCTTTATGCTGACGAATCAACGCTCTCAAATTCCGCGTCCGAAACGATCGCGCGCAGAAAATCGTAGCGGAAAGCTCCAATAATCTCGCCCGGCGGCATGCGCTCAGTGTACGGAATATCAACCACGCGGGGAATCCCGCGCCTTCCGGGGCGGCGTCGGCTGATTCGCGATCGCCGAGGGCGGGAACGGGGCGGCGCCGGTTGCGCCCGCTTCGCTTTCGATTGCAATTGCGCCAATCCCGGGCAACGGCGAAGATGCGTCCATGATCACGCGGCGGTCGATTGCGGGAGGGCTTTTTATGGCGGCGCCGGCGCTCGGGTTTCCGGCCGCTTCGATGCGGCGGGCGCCGGTTCCGGGGGGCGGAAGCGTCGGGCTGCCGCGCGCCTATGACCCCGTCCTCGACGGCGATTATCGCAGCCGCGATACCGGCGCGCTGATCGCCTATCGCCATTATCGGTCGATGTTGTCGGGAACGAGCGAATGCGACGGCATGATCGCCGTCGCGCGCGCCGGCGCCCATGAAAGCCTCGACGCCTTTGTCGCCGCCGCGCGCGGCGCGCTGACGACGCGCTGGGCCTACGCCGACGAAAGCCAAGCGCGCTGGTACGGCAAGGACGAGGGGCGATTTCCGGTAGAGCGGCGCGCAAGCGAGCTTGGCGTGGAGCTCTCCGGTCCGCTGAAAGTTCACGTGGTCGGTTTCTTCGACGTCTACGACAAGCCGGCGCGGTTTTACGCGGTCGATCATCGCGTGGGGATCAGGATAGCCGTCTGGCTGTTCGACAGCGACGGCGGCGAGGCGAGGGCGCAAAAGATCGCGCGCGCGATCGCGCAATCATGGCTGAAGCCCCAATAGCCGCGCCGGTCCCGACATCGCCGGCGGCCGTCCGACTTCATTCGCTCAAAGCGCGGTCAACGCGAGAATCCGTAAAGCTGCATCAGTTCTTCGCGCGTCGCCGTTTTCCTTTCGGCGCCCGGCATCCTGACCACCCATTCATAGAGACCCGGGCCGATCTGCTTCCAATACGGAAGATCGATTTCGCCGTTCTTCTCCAGATGGGCGAGATAGTCGTCGAGCGTGGCGAACGCCTTGCCCCGCGAATAGGGAAGATTGGCGATCATTTCGCTCTCTTGCGGTTGCGCAGCCGCGCTCGGCGCTTCCGCCGCCGCCGCGGTCTCTATCGTGGGAGCCGTCACACGCTCGGCGTCTTTGCTGGTGCAGGAAGCAAGCGCGCAGAGCAATAACGCCGATATTGCAATGCAGCGGCCTGCGCGAAAGACGGCGACTGACTTTATTTCGGGCATGGTCCGCAAACCGGGTTGTCAAGCGCTGGAATCTGTGGTGCGCTCAGCGGTTCATAATGCGTCATCTTAAAAGACGCAATCAACATGGCACTGGGGGTTCACATGAGAGACTTGACGTTCGCCCGCGTCGGTTCGCTGCAAAGTTCCGTTTTTCCTGAAAATTTCGGTCAAACGAGCTGGTCGTCGACGGGAGGGTTCGCGTTTTCGGGCAAGCCCGTATCCGAATATCCGATTTATCCGCTCTGGGACGGTCCGAGCTACAAGGGCGGCAATTCAATTGCGGCGCCGTCGACCGTCGGCGAACTCGGCGCGCCAGTCGTCGATCTGAGCGCGATCAGCTTTGCGCCGAACGGTTCGGTCAGCGGCGTCATTGTCGACGATTCCAGTTTTGACGTTTACGGGATCAGTCTCAACGCCGGCGAAACCTGGACGTTTTCGGTCTACGGATCGGGCGCGACGCCGCTGGAAGATACGGTCATCTATCTTTTCGACACCGGCGGCAACTTCGTCACGCTCGATGACGACGGCGGCGCAGGCCGCATGTCGCTGCTGTCATACACGGCGGCGGCGAGCGGGACTTATTTCATCGCCGTCAGCAACTTCCCCGGTCTTGGCGATCTCTCCGGCGGTTACACGCTCGACGTTGTGCAGAAACCGGCGACGGACGTCGTTTCAGACACGTTCGGCGGCGCGGAGCTAGTCGGGCTCGGCACGACCTATGGGTTCATCGACGGCGACGGGCCGAATTATCTCGGGGGCTTCCTGGGCGAGATCGACACCTACGCCCTCAATGTGACGGCGGGCAAGATTTATACGATCGAGATCGCAGGCGGCGCCGATTACGCGTCCGACTATCTCAACCTTGTCGACGAGCTTGATCCCGTCCTCGTCGTCTGGGACTCGAACGGCAATTTCGTCGGCCTCAACGACGACATCAGTTTCCCGAGCGACATCAATTCCGGCTTCAGCTTCATCGCGTCGACGTCGGGCACCTATTACTTTGACGTCATGTCCTACGACCCGTGGACTGGCGGTTTTTCGATTACGATCAACGAGCTTGACCCGTCCGATTTCGACCCGCTCGATTCGATTGACTGGGGCGCCGCAGCGAACGTCACGTTCGATTCCAACAACGTCGCCTATGTGTATTTCGCGGCGGCGGGCGAGAATTTCGGCGAGCTTGCCGATGACGGCGTGACGCCGATGACGACTTACGGCTGGAATCCCTGGGAAATCCAGCAGGTGATGAGCGCCCTCGAAGAATACGAGAAGATTCTCGGCGTCGACTATCAGATCACGACGGACGTCAATCAGGCGACGTTCCGGCTGTTGACGACAACGTCGACGCAATACGGCGCCTATTTCTATCCGCAGGACGCCGCGTTCGGAACGCAGCAGGGAATCGGCGTTTTCAATATCGCCAGCGGCGGCTGGTCCTTCGACCAGCAGCAAAGTCTCGAAAAAGGCGGGTTCTCCTACGCGGTCATCCTGCACGAATTCGGTCACGCCCACGGTCTGGCGCACCCGCACGATACGGGCGGAGGATCCGAAGTCATGCTCGGGGTCGCCGGGTCGTCCTCACTGGGTCTTTATGACCTTAACCAGGGCGTTTACACGGTCATGTCCTACAATGACGCGTGGCAGACGCACCCGGACGGACCGACCCCGTTCACGGCGGCGAATATCGACAGCGGATGGTCGGGAACGCTGAGCGCGTTCGACATCGCGGTGCTTCAGCAGCGCTACGGCGTCATCAATCCGTATGCGACCGGCGACGACACCTATTTCATCGGCGACGCAAACGATCCGGGCGTCTATTACCAGACGATCTGGGACACGGGCGGCACCGATGAGATCCGCTATAACGGCGGCCGCTCGGCGCGCATCGATCTCATGGCGGCGACGCTTGATTACTCGCCGACCGGCGGCGGCGCCGTGTCGTTTGTCGATGACATCTGGGGCGGCTACACCATCGCCAACGGGGTCGTCATCGAGAATGGAACCGGCGGCGCCGGCAATGACGCGATCCTCGGCAATGACGCTGACAACTTCCTGAACGGCAGGGGCGGCGACGACACGCTGATGGGCCGCGCCGGCGCTGATACGCTTTACGGCGGGCAGGGCAGCGATATCGCCACTTATGTCGGCTCGACGGAGGGCGTGAAGGTGTCGCTGGCGGCCGGCGTCGGCATGTACGGCGACGCGCAGGGCGACATCCTGCTCAATATCGAAGGCCTTGTCGGCAGCCAGTATGACGATACGCTCGCCGGCTCGAACAAGAGCAATACGATCGACGGGCTGGGCGGCAATGACCGCATCGTCGGCGCCCAGCAGGGCGACCTGCTCGGCGGCGGCGACGGGAACGACACGGTCAAGGGCGACAACAGCGACGATACGCTCTACGGCGACGCCGGCGACGACCGGCTCGACGGCGGCAATGACCGCGACATTCTCTTCGGCGGCGACGGCAACGACACGCTGAAGGGAGAGAACGGCGGCGACTGGCTCGACGGCGGCGTCGGCGACGACATCTATTTCGGCGGAACCGCTCGCGACGTGTTCATTTTCGCCGATCTTGGCGGCGTTGACACGATCGTCGATTTCAAGAGCGGCGTCGACGTGGTTGACGTCAGTCAGATCGACGCCGTCAACGGCGGCGCCCATGACATGTTCAGCTGGATCGGCTCTGCGGATTTCAGCGGCGCGGCCGGCGAGCTGCGCGCCTATGATATCGCAGGCCAGAGTTATCTTGCAGGCGATACGGACGGCGACATGGTCGCGGACTTCATCGTCCTGACGAACGTGCTGTTGCAGGCGACGGACGTGTATTTCGGCTGATCGCCGCTCAAGCGGCCAAGAAAACCCGGCGCTTCGGCGCCGGGTTTTTTCATGCGCTCGCCGGGCCCGCCGAGATCGCGAGTCAAAACCCGCCGCCCGTGCGAAACCCGCCGCCGCCGCGCTTGCCGCCGCCGGAGGGAATGCGCGGAATGCGCGGCGGGCGCGGCCGCCGCGCGCCGCCGGTCCGGTCTCCGCCGCCCCAGCTGCCCCCCATCGTTCCGCCCCAATTGTCGGGAAGGCCGAAACGCCCGCGCCATTCATCTCCGCCGAGATCATTGTCCCAGTCGCGGCGCCGCGTCCGGTGTCCGCGTTCGATGCGCCGCCACAAATCGTCCCTGCTCAACGCGCCGCGCAGGAACTCGGCGACGAGAAGCGCCATCACGTCCTTGCCGGCGAACTCGGAATAGGGGCTGTCAAAGCGCGCGCCCTTGAACCGGCGGCGGATGTCTTCAAGGTCGGAAAGGCGCCGGCCGAGCGCTTCAAGCGAGCTTACGGCGCTGCGCCGCGCCTCTTCATATTCCATGCGCTCGCGGCGCGTCCGGATGAGCGCCTCGATCAGCCGATCGTCCTCGGCGCTTGCGGTTTCCGCCGCGAGCGTCTTGAGGTCCGGCATTGAAATTTTCGACAGGGCGGCGGCGATCAAGCGGCGCGCGTCGCCAAGCGGCCCGGCCTTTCCAGCCGCCGCATCGGCGTGCCGCGCCGCAAGATCCTGATGAGTCTTCTCTGCTTCCGCGATCTGCCGGTCGAGGGATTCGACGGTTGCGCGCGCCGCATTGACCGCATCGCGCAAGGCGCCGACCCCGTCGCGCGCCAGCGCTTCGCGCTCCATCGTTTCAAGCGCTTCGCGCGCCGTCTCCATCTCGGTTTTGAGACGCGCAAGGTGCTCGGCGAACCGCTCCGGAATTTCAAGCAGCCGTTCATAGTTCAGACGGTGTTCCCGGTACCGGATCAGCGAGGCGACCCAGTTGTCGAGCAACGCGAACAGCGCAAAGGCGCGATAATCGCGCGTTGCGAACCTGCGACGGTGCAAATACTGAAAAAGCGGGTCGGCTTCAAACGCCGCCCCTTTCCTGGCGCGGTCGTCGCGCGCGACTTCGAGTTTCTGTTCGGCGCGCCGCGCCATTGCGGCGAGTTCTTCGACCTTCGCGGCGACGGCGAGCCAGGCCTCGTCGTTTTCAAGGCGCGCGCGCGTCGCCGCGGACGCTTCTTCATGCCGCGCGATCGCGGCGGCGACATCGGCTTCCGCGTTGCGTCGCGCCGACTCGAGGCGATCGAGTTCAAGCGCCGCCGCGTCGCGAGCGGCCGCCATTTCCGTCACCGCCGTCTCGTGCGACGCGATCAGCGCGCGCGCCTTGCGGTCGGAATCGCCGAGCGAACCGCCGTTCGATTCGTCTTCCTTGAGGTGGATCAGGCGGATTTCGGCCAGACCCCGAAACACGGCGATTTCACGCTGGTCTATGTCAGCGAGCGTTCTCGCGTCGATCGCGGCGGCGTCGCTCGCCTGCGCAAGACGCCTCCGCGCCTCCGCGATGGACGCATCGATCTGGTGCAGCGCGTCGCGGCCGGTCGTCATCGTCACCACTCCAGAATCGCGCCGCCGACATCCGCGATGTCATAGACCGGGTTCAACGCGCCTTTCGGCTTCCGGCCGACTTCGGCGCGTTCGATGATCTGATCGTCCGCCTTGTCGGCGGCGATGGCATTGAACGTCTCCTCCGACACGCGCACGCCCCACTTTTCCGCGCGCGCCGTCTTCTGGTCTTCCTCGCTTGAAATCTCGAGCGGATGCGCCCGTCCGCGCGCATCAACCGCCTCGACGACAAGGTAATAATTGCGCGCGTCGGGCGCGTCGTCCGGGATGCGGAGGGCGCCTGAATATTGGCCGGGCCTGGATGCGACGCGGAGCGTCGGGGCCTGCGAAAGGACGCCGGCGAGAAATCGGAGGTCGCCGACAGCGGCCCGCGCAGACGGCCCGTCGCCCGCCTTTGCGGCGGTCAGCCCGTCCTGATAGGAAACTTCGATTCTCGCCCTGGCTGCGTCGTCGGCGGCGAGCGCGAGCGCGGCGGCGCGCGCCTCGCCAAGCGCTTTCGGCAATTCGACTGTAAGTTCGATCCGCGCCCGCTCCGCGCGCGCCTCGCGCGGATTGTCGAATCCGAACTCATAGGCCGCCGTGATGAAAAGCGCGGCGCCCGCGACGAGCGCCAGCGGCTTCAGCCAGCGGTCGCGCGCGATGTAGAGTCTGGCGAGCTTTACCGCAAAGGAGTCTTTGGGCGGATCGTAGACGAAGCGTTGGTCTTCAAGCGCCCTGACGCCGTCTTCAAGAATGCGGTCTGGAACCTCGATCCCCTGCGCGTGATAGATTTCCTTGAGGCGCCGGACGAGCGCCTCCTTGCGGTCGGCGCCGCCAAGCTCCTTTTCAAGGATGAGTTCGCGATGGCGCAGCGTATCGACGATGTCCATGGCGAGCATGACATCGTCGAATGATTGCGTCCTCGCCGCGGGAAGCGCCGCTCCGCTCATCGAGCGGTCAGGTCCGGTCGAGCGCGGCGCTGGCGCCGGTTTCAATCAGGCGGGCGAGGCGGCGTTTTCCGTCCTCGACGGCGTCGCGGATCTCCTTTGAGTTCTCGGTCGACGCCTTGCGCATTTCCGCGATGATTGTCTGGCTGCGTTCCTGGAAAGCGACGACGGACTCGACGAGCTTCTTGACGGCGGCGGCCGAAACGGTCGGGCCGTATCCGGCGCGAACGGCGGCTTCCTGCACCTTGCCGCCGATCTCGGACAGCGTTTCGAGGCTTTCGTTGATTCCCTTTTTCATCGCTTCGACGGTCTGCGTGGATTCGTGCAGGCCGTGCATGCCTGTGAATGTCGCGGTGAGCGCGGTCAGCACCGTCTCATTGGTGCCGAAGAATGAAACCGCCTGGGCGTAAATGCGGTCCTTGGCGTTCGTCGTCTGCACGAGGCGCGTCATGATGACTTCCGACGTATTGTAGCCGATCGTAATGTTGTCGGAGAGGTCTTTTGCGACCTGATACCGCTTTTCCTCTTTTTGCAGCGCGCGCAGCGCCTCGTCGCGGTCCAGCTCAAGACGCGACCGGTCCGCCGCATCGTCCCCGGCGAAGGCGGCCACCTCGTCGACGGCCGCTTTCAGCGCGGCCTTTGCAGCCGCCAGCTTTCTCTCCGCGTTCTTGAGGACTTCGAGCGCCAGGACTTCCGACTGTTTCATCGCGCCGCGGAAATCGCGATAGGCTTCGAGAATGCGCGTCTCGCGTTCGACCTGGTTGCGCGTCTCAAGGGCGACGTCGAGATAGGTCTTGCGGATCTTGTCGAAACGGGAGGCGATGTCGCCGCGCGTCATCTTCATCCAGACATTGCCGATGCGCTCCATGGTCGAAATCTTGCCGTCAGCGTACTGGTCGACAAGCGACTTCGCGTCGTCGCGGATCGTGTCGAAAGCGGCGGCGATGTCCTTGTATCGCTCGCCGATCGTCATGTTCGTGACCTGATCGCGGACGACGTCGTTGAAATGGGAGGCCTGATCGAGGGTGCGGGCGATAGCGGCCACCTTGTCTTCATCAAGGTCGGCGATCTGATTGAGCAGCGCGACGATCGGAGCGGGCTGGCCGCCTTCCGACGCAAAGCCGAGCGCGCGAAGCTCTCCCATCGCCTTGTCAAGATATTGAAGCGCGGTCGTGCGCTGTTGCTCGGCCATGGAAAAATCCCTCCCTCTTCGGCTTTCCCTAGATAGGGGGCCGCCGCCCGCCCTAAAAGACCTTGACGGCGCAAAGACCGGGCTATTGGAACGAATCGCGCGCCGTGTTGAAGTCGCCCTCGCGTCCCCTCTGCGGCCGGCGCGAAAGGAGGAGGAATTGACGACGCCCGCGCTGGAAGCCGCGCCCGACGCTATCCTCATTCTCCGCAATCTCGGGGTCGCCGTCACGGCCGGCTTCGTCATCGGGTTTGAGCGGGAGTGGACGCAAGCGCTCGAAAAGCAGGAGCACACCTTCGCCGGCGCGCGGACATTCGCTCTGATCGGCATGGTCGGAGGGCTCTCCGGGCTCTTGAGCGAGGGCCCGCTCGTTGCGGCGGCCGCGCTTGCCGTCATCGGCGCGCTGACCATTGTCGGATACTGGTTTGAAGCCAAAGAAACGCCCGGACGCGGCGGCACGACCGAAATGGCGATTTTCGCCACCCTGCTGCTCGGCGTCGCCGCGGGGCGCGGACACCTGTTGCTGGCGGCGGCCGGCGCCGTGGCGGTTGCGATCATCCTCAGTATGAAGACCGCCATCCGCGGATGGGCGCGGACGCTCGATCAGGCGGAAATCCACGCGGCGCTGCGCTTTCTTGCAATTTCGGTCCTCGTCCTGCCGGCGCTGCCGAACGAGCAGTTCGGTCCTTATGGGGCGTTCAATCCGCGCGAATTGTGGACCATGGTCGTTCTGATCAGCGGGCTCTCCTTTCTCGGCTACTGGCTGATGAAGATCACCGGCGCATGGCGGGGCGTTCTCCTGACGGGAATTGTCGGCGGATTGGCCTCATCGACGGCGACGACATTGTCGCTTGCGAAATTCGCGCGTGACGGCGTCAGCGCGCCCGCAGCGGCGGCCGCCGGCGTCGTGATGGCGAATGTCGTCATGCTGGTCCGCGTCGGCTTCATTCTCGCCGCCGTATCGCGTCAGGTTTTTGTCGACCTCCTTCCGATTTTCGCCGCGGCCGCCGCCGCCGGCGCCGCCGTGGGTCTCGTTTTGTGGCGGCTGACCCCGACACATGAGGGGGCCGCGGACGTCAAGCTCGGAAATCCGTTCGAACTGAAGCCCGCCATTTATTTCGCCGCCTTGATCGCAGTCATTTCCATTGCGTCCTCTTACGGCGCGCAAGAATTCGGCGCCGCCGGCGCCTACGCGGTCGGCGCCGTATCGGGGCTCGCCGACGTCGATGCGATGACGCTTTCCGCCGGGCGGGGCGCCGCGACCGGCAATCTCGACGCCGATGTCGCCGCCGTCGCGATCCTGCTGGCGGTCGCCGTCAACATCATGGTGAAGGGATTGATGGCCTTCGCGATCGGGGGAACGAAAACCGGAACGCTAGCCGCCGCCGGCTTCATCGCCGCATCGGCGGCCGGCGCCACGGCGTTCATTTTCATCTGAGCGTCAGGGCGCCGCCCGAATTTCCGCCGGAGTCGATCAAATCCGTTCAGGCGCGAGGTAGCGCCCGAAGATTTTTCCAATCCTGCGCCGGACACGAAAGGAAAGGGTCTTGCGATCGTCCGACCGGTTCTTCGCCGGGAAGGGCCCGTCCGGGGTTCGCGCATTCAGAAACCCGCAAAGCTCGCGCCAGCCGTCGCCGCGCTCAAGGTCCATGACGAGAAGGTCGTTCGGCCGGTCGACGAAATGCGCGCGCACGTCGCTCTCGTGGCGCGCGCAGACGTCGATGTAGCGCGCCCTGTTCCCGGCCGGCGCGGCCGCGTCGCGGCCATAGACGAATGCCTGCATCTCATGGGTATTGGCGCCGAAATGCTTTTCGATCGACCGGAACCAGCGGTCCTTGTCGCGAACGGTCAGGATGAATTTCGATCCCGGGAACGCATCGTCGAGCTCGCGAAAGAAAACAGGCCATGGCATGTCCTCAGCCGCGTCGAAGCCGCGCATGGTTTCGATGCAGAGGCGCGCGCCGTCTGCTGCAAGCCGGTCGGCGCTCCAGTCGCGGCCGACGACCGCGGCCGTGCGGTATCCGAGCGAAGTCAGCGCCGCATGAAGCGACGTCGTGCCGGTTTTCTGAAAGCCGATGCAGAATACTTTCGGGCGGGACATGCGCGAAAGATTACGCGGCCCGGCTTGCGCGAGCGTTAATTCTGACCGGGGGAAAGATCAGGCGCGCCGAACAGCGGCAGATTTCCGACGGCGAACGCGCCTTCGATTTCAAGCAGCCTTCGTTTCGTGTCTGCGCCGCCCGGCGCCGAAAAGCCGCCGATCTTTCCGCCGGCGGCCGTCACGCGATGGCAGGGGATGATGATCGGGAAGGGGTTGGCGCCGAGCGCTGCGCCGACCGCCCGCGCAAGAGACCTGTCGCCCAGCGCGTCTGCGATCGCGCCATAAGTGGTCGACTGGCCGGGCGGCACGCGCAGGAGAATGTCATAGACGCGATTGGCGAACGGTTCGATGGCGCTGCGGTCTAGCGGAACGCCGTCAAATGAGACCGCCTCGCCGTCGCACAAGCGAACGATCTTTCCGATCGCGTCCCTTACGAACCCGGGAGGCGCCGCTTCGACGCCGTCGCGCTGGCGGCGGCGCGCCGCCGCTCGCGTCGCATCATCCGATTCGGACGGAAGCAGGACGCCGGTCAGCGACGCGCCGCGCCAGAGGATGGCGCAGCGGCCGACAGCGGTGTCGAAAAGCGCGAAGGCCGGCTTGGACATGCGGCGATGCTACGCTTGCGCGCCCGCCGCCGCCACCCGATTCCTGCGCGTCAGAACGGGAAGATGATGTCGTAAAGCTGCTGGCCGTAACGGGCCTGCTGAACGTCGGTCAATTGTCCGCGTCCGCCGTAGGAAATGCGCGCTTCCGCGATCTGCGTATGGTTGATGCGGTTGGCGTTCGAGATGTCTTCGGGCCGGATGACGCCGGTGACGGTCAGTTCCCGCACTTCATTGTTGACGCGCACTTCCTGCTTGCCGGCGACGACGAGATTGCCGTTCGGCAGCACTTCGGTGACGACCGCGGCGACGATCAGCTCTACATCCTCGCGCCGGTCAACGCTTCCTTCGCCTCTGACCGTCGAGCCGGAAGACATGTCGACAAGCTGCGCGGCGTTCGCGCCACTGGGCAGCGCGTCAACAAGCAATTGTTCGAATCCGCCGAAGGCCGGCAGTTCCGCCGTCTCTCCGTTGTCGCGTCGGCGTTCAGTCGTGTTGTTGAGGCGCGCCCGGTCGTTGATGTCGATGACGACGGTGACGATGTCGCCAAGCGTGCGCGCGCGCTGGTCCTTGAAAAATGTTCTCGACCCGGCGCGCCAGAGCGAATTGGCGTTGGCTGCTTCGGTCGAGGCGGCCGGCATCGGCATCGTGACGGCGCGCCCGCCGTAGAGATGCGAGGGGTCGTCTGTCGGCGACAGGTCCGGCGCCTTGCCGATATTTTTGATGCGTCCGCCGACGGCGCAGCCGGTCGCGCCGGATGCGGCGGCGAGGATCAAAAGCAGACTTGCGAGCTTTTTCATTGCCTATTCCATTTCGGCCGAAGCGAGAGCGCGTCGCGCCGCAAACGGCGCGCGGGCGAGGTTTTCTGCGGCGACCACCGCCTTGATTTCGCGGTCGCTGTTGACGTTGCGAAACGCGATGAGATCGCCTTCGGCGCCGTTCGACAGGGCGACGCCGATCTGCGTCAGCCGGATGCCGGGCGCTTCAAGGATGATCGTGGCGCTGGCGCCGCGCCGGATCAGGATCGGCGCCGTCAGGTCCGCGTTGCGCAGCGGCGCGCCCGCCGCGAGCGGCCGCCTTGCGATCTTGCCGACGATCGCGTCGGCGTCGTCGACATAAAGTCCGGCCCTGTCGTCTGCGATTTCCACCCAGTCGATGTCGGCCTCGCCGATGATTTCGTTGCGCGCAATCGCCCGCGCCGGCGCGGGAACGAGCGTCGGCGCGACGGCCGATCCCGCGATCGCGTAGAGAGGGCCTTCAGGCGTGCCCCGCGCACGGATCAGGAAGCGGCCCGTGGCCGCATTGAAGCTGACGGTCTGAAGCAGGAGAGGATCGCCGTCTTCGACGGCGATGACCGCATCGGGGGCGGAAAGGGTGATGCGCGCGTCCGGGGCGGCGCCCTGCGCGATGAGCGCTTGCTTGAGTTCGGCTAAGCGGCTCGCGACGCGTGCGGCGACTGCCGCGCCTGTTTCCGCGCGGGCGGGGGCGGCGAAGGTCAAAAGCAGCCACATCGCCATCGCTGCGTAGGCGAGGATGCCGGGAATGCGGAGCTCTCTCATCTATCGTCTCCTATCGGCGAAGGTTGGCGTTGATGGACAGCATTTCATCAGACGTTTCGATGACGCGCGCATTCATTTCATAGGCGCGCTGCGCGGCGATCAGCGTCGTTATTTCCTGCACCGGATCGACATTCGCGTTTTCAAGGTAACCTTGCAGAATCGCGCCGTAGCCCGGATCGCCGGGATTGCCGATGACGGGCTCGCCCGATGCGGTCGTCTCCAGCAGCAAGTTGTCGCCGATGGCCTCAAGGCCGCTTTCATTGAAGAAAACGGCGAGGTCGAGGCGCCCGATCTCGCGCAGGTTCTGTTCGCCCGCGACTCTCGCCTCGACAACGCCGTCTTCTGAAATCGACACGTCGATGACGTCCTCGGGAAGCGTCACGCCCGGAAGGACCTCATAGCCGTCTTCCGTGACGACGCGGCCGTCCGACGAGATCGCGAAATTGCCGGCGCGGGTATAGGCCTCGCGCCCGTCCGGCAGCTCAATGCGGAAATAGCCGCGTCCCGAAATCGCAAGGTCGAAATCGTTCCCGGTCGATGTGACGGCGCCCTGCTCGGTGATGCGGTAGACTGATCCGGTCTTGACCCCCGCGCCGATCTGGATCCCGTTCGGCACCGTCGTGCCCGTCGCCGACGACAAGGCGCCCGCGCGCTCGATCGTCTGGTAAAGAAGGTCCTGAAACTCGGCGCGCTGACGCTTGTATCCGACCGTGTTAAGGTTCGCGATGTTGTTCGATATCACTTCGACATTGCGCTGCTGCGCGAGCATGCCGGTCGCTGCGATGGATAGGGACTTCATGACGGAGCTCCAGCCTAGTTGGTTGATCCGAGCGTTTCGATCGCCTGACGCTCAAGATCGTTCGCCGTTTCAGTGAGGCGCGCCGCCTGTTCATAGGCGCGCATGATTTCGATCATGTCGGTCATCGCCGCGACGGGATTTACATTCGATGTTTCGAAAAATCCCTGACGCACCCGCGGACTGACCGCGGCAGCCGGCTCCGCGGCCGCCGCGAACAGGTTGTCGCCGCGTTTGCGCAGCTGGCCGAGGTCGTCGAACCGGAAAACTCCGAGCGCGGCGATCGGCGTTGCGTTCTGCTGCAATTCGCCGTCCGGCGCCGCCAGCAGCGGGCCGGCCTCCGGATCGACGAGGATCGGCGATCCGCCGCTGTCCAGAACCTGTGCGCCCGACCGCGTCACAAGCTCCCCATAGGCGTTGACGCTGAAGCGTCCGTCGCGGGTGTAAAGAACGCCGGAAGCGGTTTCGACGGCGAAAAAGCCGTCGCCGTCAATCGCGAAATCGAGATCGCGATAGCTTTGCTCAAGCCCGCCCGGGCTGAAGTCGGTGAAGGTGTCGGGATCGACGACGAGTGAGACGAGCGGATCGCCGCTTGTGCGCGCGTCAATGCGCGCGAGATATTCGCGGAAAGCGACCTGGTCCGCCTTGAAGCCGGATGTCGTCTGGTTCGCGACATTGTTGGCCGTCGTCTCAAGCGCGCGGGCGAGAACAATCTGTTTGGCGAGGCCCGCAGTAATGGCGTTTTCCATCGATTAATCTTCCGTTAACGGACAAAGAGGTGCCGACTGACAACGGCAATCGGCGTGCCAGTTCGAAACGAATGAAAATCAAGGGGTTGCCGGCGGCCGCCCGGGGCGGCGGGAAAATATTGCCGGGCAAGAAGCGCCGCTCTAACGCTCCTTTAACCGTGTTTTCCGACAAAGGAGGCGCAAGAACAGGTGCGAGCGCGTCGTGAACGCCAACCCGAGAGATCATGCTTCAGCCGGCAATGCGGCGGCGGCGCGCAAGCGCGTCCGCACGCCGGGAAAGCATATCGTGCTTTTCGCGCTCGCTGTCACTTTCATGCTGACTTTGGCGACGACTGCGATTCAATCCGGCAAGGTCGCCCTGCCGAAGGGCCGGCCGGGGACCGTCGCGGACGCGCAACTTTATTCCGCGCCGCAGGAATTCATCGTCGATTTGTCGCCCGACGCGGCTGGCGCCGCC
>CALKYG010000498.1 GCA_938003575.1 uncultured Alphaproteobacteria bacterium | reverse complement strand
TAAGCTGACAGGATGCATCAGGCGGAGCGAAATTCTCCGGTTGATCTGTCGACAGGAAGCGGCGCTGGCCTATAATGCTTCATGTCGGATTACCGGCGCAACTTTGCTCTGGCTCTCTCGAATGCCGCAATGAGGCGTCGTGGCGATTCAAGGCAGGGTGCAACGCAGCACAGTTCGCAACGCATCGGCTCTGCTGGAAGGAGACGCAAGGCGGTCAGATCATACGAAAAGGGGAAATCTAAATTGGGCGCAAACGTAAAATGCAAACATTGCAATGGCTCGGGCTCGGTGCTTTCGCATCTCAATCCTTATGACGGCCACAAAATCGGCGCGGGGATGGGCATGCATCGCTGCAATTATTGCGGCGGATCGGGGAAAATATATGGTCATTACGCCACGCCGGGCGCTGCCGCCGCGCCTCGCGAAAAACGAAACGGGTCGTCTGGTTCTTCGGTCTCTTCGGCGCACTGTTCGGCGGCGTCCTTCAGCCATGGGGAATGGATTGGTTCGTTGGCGCTGTCCTTGGATTCGTCGCTGCGGGAATGGCGGCCGGGTTCATGAGCGAATTCCGCCTCGGAAGAATCATTCTTGGCGTTATCGGAGTCGCTCTTGTTTCCCTAATGGTCGCAGCAATCATCATGGGCGGCGGTGATTAGAGCCGCCGCCCGTTCATAATCCTGACCGATCAGCTAGCAGATCAATTTCTGCGCAAAAGGCGATCTCTGACTGACAACGCAGCGATGTCGCTCAACGGCCGACGCCGCGAAGCCAGGAACGGCATCCGGCCGCGACGACCCTGCCTTGCTCTCGAGCGGTCCAGCCTGCGGTCCATGCGTCTCCGCCCTGCTGGCCGAAGACCGCACGGCATTGGACGAAACCCGTCCTGTACTGGGAAGAGAGAACGGATACGCCGGCGCCGGCGAGCGACATGCCCTCACGATAGCATTGGCATATGTCCGTATATGCGCCGGCCGTTTGCGCGCTCGCGCCGGCGTCAATCCGGGGAGGCCGCACCGCACCCTCCTCGCCGGGCGCGAGCCCCGGCCTGTTTCCGAGAATTCCCGTGAGGCCCGCGAGCGCGGCCGCGAGCGCCACGGCGCCCAGAATTCCGCCAAAAAGAAGTTCAACGCTCGGCAAAGCGAAACGAACGCCCGGGGCTGTCGAGGAAGCGCCGCTGTCCTCAACCGGCGCATAGGCCACCTCGAATTGCTGGATCCGGTCGTAGACATGACCGCAATCCTTGCATTTCTGGATAGGCATGAACTGGCGCTTGTCGCAGCCGGACTTCTCACAGCCGATCGACCCGCATTCCGGATTTGAACACTTGAACGTGTTCCCGCCGCATTGGCGCCCCTTTCGGGCGCCGTCGCAACGCTTCGGCTCGCGCAAACTCGCCATATCCCCGTACTCACAATTGCCGCATTTCGGCGGTCCCCGGCATTAACGATGCTAGCGCGCGGCCCGATTGTCAAACCTCAACCCGGTGGAACGCCGCGCTGGACATTGCCGCGAGAATTCGTCCCAATCAGGCCATGTCGATGTTCACGATCAGAAGCGATCTGAGGCCCGGGGATCTCGGCCGGCTGATCTCCCTACACGGCGAGGCCTATGAGGGGGAAAACGGCTCCTATGGCGCGCCCTTCGAGGCTCATGTGGCGGGGACGGTCGCCGAATTCATGGCCGGCAATGAGGGGCGCGGGCGGCTCTTCTTCGCCGAGGACGCGGCGGGCTCGCTGGTCGGCACGTCGGCTATGATCGAACGCCGCCGGCCGGGCGCCCCGCCCGAGGGGCAATTGCGGTGGGTCGTCCTCTCCCCCGCGGCGCGAGGGCGCGGCGTCGGGGGAAGGCTCGTCGACGCCGCCCTGCTCCACGCCCGCCAGCAGGGTTACCCCCGCGTGTACCTTGAGACGACAGCAGGGCTCGACGCCTCAATGGCGCTATATCGCCATCGCGGGTTTGAGATCGTCGGCGAGCGGCGCGAAAGTCTGTGGCGGGGCGACGATCTCGTCATCACCATGGCGCTGGAGTTCGCCGCGTGATTTCATCAGCATCAGGAGGAATGAGCCATGCTGAAATCGGGACCGGACCGCCGGCAAGTCGTCGCCGGCGCCGTCGCAACGGCGTCGCTCGCGGCCTGTGCGAAGAACCCTGCGATGGCCCCTAGAATCGCTGTCGTCGGCGCCGGCATGGCGGGATCATCAGCGGCTATGCGCCTTGCGCTCCGCGGTGCGCAGGTGACGCTATTCGACCAGTTCCAGTTCGGTCACGAAATGGGATCGTCTCATGGCACGACGCGCCTTTTTCGCACGGCCTATTTCGAGCATCCGAATTACGTGCCGATCCTTCAGCGCGCAATGTCGATGTGGAAGGAATTCGAAAAGCAGATTGGCGAAACGCTGTTTGTTCAAGCGGGCGTGCTTGAAGCGGGGCCGCATGACGGCTTTCTTCTGGCCGGCCTCCGTGCCGCGATCGAGACGCATCGACTGCCGGTGGACTTTCTGGACGCTGCGGCGCTAAAGCGCGACCACCCGCTGCTGACGCTGCCCCCGTCCTTTGAAGCGGTGTTCGAACACGAAGCAGGCTTTGTATTCGCCGGCAAGACCGTCGCCAGCCAGATCCGAATCGCCAAGGAGAACGGCGCACAGCTGAGACCGCAAGCGCGCATCGCCTCATGGGCGCCGGCGAAGGACGGCGTCGCCCTCATCACGGATCGGGGAGAGGATATCTTCGACCGGGTTGTCATCGCCGCAGGCGTCTGGGCCAACGGGCTTCTCGACCTGCCGGTCGCCGAAGTGACGCCGGTTCCAAAAACGCTCTTCTGGCGGCAGCCCGAAACCGACGCCTTCGATCTCGGAAACGGGTTCGCGCCGTTTGCCGTCGAAACAGAGGATGGACGGCTCTTCTACGGATTTCCGTCGATTGACGCCGACGGCGTCAAGGTTGCCGAACACACAGGCGGCGAGAGCCTCGCCAGTCCCGAGGACCGAAGTTTCGACCCGGCGCCGAACGAAGAAGCCGACCTTGACGCATTCCTTCTCTCGACCATTCCAAGCCTTGCCGGACGGCCCGGCAAGCACCAGGGCTGCCTCTATGAGATTTCGTCCGATCATCATTTCCTGATCGACCGGCACCCGAAATCCGACCGCGTCATTTTCGCCGCGGGCCTTTCCGGGCACGGGTTCAAATTTGCGCCCGTCCTCGGTGAAGCCCTAGCAATCATGGCGCTGGAGGACCGGACGCCAGAAGGATGGGAGTTCCTGTCGCTGGCCCGGTTTTCATGACCTCGCCTTGACGCGGCGCGTCTGACCACGCACAGAGCGCGGCTCTTTAATGACGGGCCGCAATGACCGACGCTTATTTGAACCGCCGCACCTTCGCGATCATCTCGCACCCGGACGCGGGCAAGACGACGCTGACCGAGAAGCTCCTCTATTTCTCGGGCGCGATCCGTCTCGCCGGCGAAGTGAAGGCGCGCGGCGACCGCCGGCGCGCGCGCTCGGACTGGCTCGCCATCGAACAAAAGCGCGGCATCTCGGTGACCACTTCCGCAATGACGTTCGAACATCAAGGTTGCATCTTCAACCTTCTCGATACCCCCGGCCACGAAGACTTTTCCGAGGACACCTACCGCACGCTCACCGCTGTCGACAGCGCGGTCATGGTGATAGACGCAGCGAAAGGCATCGAAAGCCAGACGCGCAAGCTGTTCGAAGTCTGCCGGCTCAGAGACATTCCGATCATGACCTTCATCAACAAGGCTGACCGCGAAGGGCGTGATCCATTCGAGCTGATCGACGAAATCTCAGACCAGCTGGCGCTGGACGTCAGCCCTCAGGTCTGGCCGATCGGCACAGGCGGGGAGTTTGCCGGCTGTTACGACATGGCGAATGATCGACTCCTCCTTGAAGCCGAAGGCGACGGCGGCAAATTCGGCAGGCGTGTCGATCTCTCAGGCCCCGACGATCCAAGGCTTGAGGAAATCGTCGGCGCCGAAATGGCGAAGCGCGCACGTGAGCAGATGGAGCTGGCGCGCGAGGGCTATACGCCCTTTGACCTGGAACAATATCGCCACGGCGCCCTGACGCCGATCTATTTCGGCTCGGCGCTGAAGGAGTTTTCCGTCGCTGAGCTTCTTCACGACATCGGAAAAATCGCGCCGCCGCCGCGCGCTCAGAAAGCCGGGGATCTGGAAATCCAGCCGTCCG
>CALKYG010000497.1 GCA_938003575.1 uncultured Alphaproteobacteria bacterium | reverse complement strand
AGGGCGACTCTTTCGGGGCGGAAGCGTCAGGCATGGTCTCTCCTGCGGGGCGAATGTGGCGCTCGGGTGCGGACCCTGCTGGATGCACCGTTTCGGCCGGATCGCCAACCGGCGCGACGCAGGGAATATTCCACAGCGGCGACATCTTCGTAGATTCGCCATGCAGCCGCCAGCGCTTTGACGAATGGAAGGCTCGTGGCATAACCGGACCAATGACGAAAAAGCCTCTTGTCTCCCCGGAATTGTTGACGCGCCGGAACGCCCTCATCGCCGGCGGCGTCATTGTCGCAGCCGGCGCGGCGGCCGCCGTTTCGACCCGCCGGAACGAGGACGAGGCGGCGTTTCTGAAAGGCGTCGACATCAGGGGCGCCCGAGCGCTCGGCGACGGGTTCTACGAAGTGGACGGCTGGGTGCTGACGGCGGACGACGTCAGGCGCCTCGGCGGCAAGCTTCCCGACGCGGCAAAGTGAATACGGCAACGAGCGCGGCGGCGATACACCCATGATTCTCGACCTTAACGCATCGGACGCCTGGCCGCTTGAAGGCCGATACCAGGTTTGCGTCTGCGGAACGGGACCCGCCGGCATGACCGTCGCGCGCGAACTCGCGGCGCGCGGCGTCCGGGTTCTTCTGCTCGAAGCCGGCGGCTTCGATCTCTCGGCCGAGTCGCAGGACGTGTATGACGGCGAATCCGTCGGACCGCTCGACTATTACGGCGTCAGTTCATGCCGGCTTCGCATGTTCGGCGGCACCTCGAACCATTGGGCGGGCCGCTGCGGCGTCTTCGAGCGGATCGACTTCGAACCCCGGGACATCTGGGGCCTGCCGGGCTGGCCGATCGCCTATGACGAGGCTTACCGGCGGCTCGACGATGCGCGGGACATACTCGACATCGCCGGACAGCCGCTGGTCCCGCCCGAAGACCCGCATTGGAACGACCGCAGATTCAGGCCGGCCGCCGCCGCGCGCAGCGGTCCGACCCGGTTCGGCGAGAAATACCGGTCCGAGCTGGAAACGTCGACACGGATCGACACGCTGCTCAACGCAAACGTCATCGGCGCGACGCTCGACGAAAACGGGTCGCGCGTTTCGTCCCTCACCGTCAGCGATTATCGCGGCCGGAATTTCGTCGTTGAAGCGGACCGCTACGTCGTCGCCTTCGGCGCGATCGAGAACGCGCGGTTTCTCCTGAATGTCGGCGAGGCGTCCGGCGTCCGCATCGGCGACGCCGGCGGTTTCGTCGGCCGGTGCTTCATGGAGCATTTCGACATCAAGCTCGGCCGCTTTGCCACCTTCGACTCTCCGGTCTGGCGCAATGACGAGGCGCATGTGTTCAACGCGGACGAAGCGCTCACGCGCTCGCGAAAACTTGGAACCGCGACCGTCAACATACAGCCCGGCGCCCGGCCGAGCTTTTACGGACGCCTCGCGCCGCTGCGCAAGATCGCCAACAACATCACCTGCGCGACCGACGCCTTCCGGCCCGGCGGCGTCGCAAAACGCACAGCGCTCTGCCGGGGAGACGGCGTCGTCACCAATATCATGGAGCAGACGCCGAATCGCGACAGCCGCGTCCTTCTCGACAAGTCCGCCAAGGACCGGTTCGGCAATTACCGCATCGCGCTCGACTGGCGCATGTCGGAGCAGGACGTCGCGACGATCGCCGGGCTTGCCGAAGAGGTCGGCAAATCCTTCGCCGCGCAGAACATCGCCCGCCTGCAGATATCGAGCGACATCCTCTCAGGAAAGCCGCGCCCCGGCTATCATTGTCATCAAATGGGGACGACGCGCATGTCGGCTGACGCAAGCGACGGCGTCGTCGATCCGAACTCAAAGGTTCACGGCGTGCGCAATCTTTACATGGCGGGATCGAGCGTCTTTTCGACCGGGGGCGGCATCAATCCGACGCTGACGATAGTCGCCCTCTCGCTGCGGCTCGGCGAGCATGTCGCGACGGAAATCGCGCGCGCGTAGATCCCGTCAGTCTTCCTGCAGCGCCTTGTTCGACACTTCCGCGATCGGCTTCAAAAGATAAGCGAGGACCGTGCGCTTGCCGTTCAAAACGTCGACT
>CALKYG010000496.1 GCA_938003575.1 uncultured Alphaproteobacteria bacterium | reverse complement strand
AGCCGGGTAAAGCCGCGGGTCGACCGACGCCGGCGACGGAGCCATCGCGGCGGCGGCTGCACCCGCCGCTTTCATTGCGCCGCCTTTCTTGGCTTCTTCGATATCTCGTTTGACAATGCGGCCGTGCGGCCCGCTGCCCGAAAGCGCGGCGAGGTCAATTCCGGCGTTCTTCGCGAGCCGCTTGGCGAGCGGCGATGCAAGAACGCGGCGGCTGGCGGATGAATTAGCCGCCGCATTCTGGGTCGGCGTCGCTGCCGGCCTGGAGGGCTCCGCGACGCTCATGCTTTCAGGCGCGTTCGCCTTGACGGCCGGCGCGGGGGCCGTTTTGCCGATGTCGGCGGCGCTCTCTCCGTCGCCGAGCAGGATCGCGATTGTCGCGTTGACTTTCACGTTCTCCGTACCCGCCGGCACGACGATCTTGCCGACGATTCCCTCATCAACGGCTTCCACCTCCATCGTCGCCTTATCGGTTTCGATCTCCGCGATGACGTCGCCTGAGGAAACCTTGTCGCCTTCCTTTATCTTCCAGCTGGCGAGCGTACCTTCCTCCATCGTCGGAGAGAGCGCGGGCATCAGAATCGGCGTCGGCATGGCCTGCTATTCCCTGTACATCACAGTTTTTACGGCGGCGACTATCTTGTCCGCGTTCGGAAGGCTCAAGGCTTCGAGATTCGCCGCGTAAGGGAGCGGCACATCTTCCTGCGTGACGCGAGCTGGCGGCGCATCGAGATAATCGAAAGCGTGATATGTAACCTGCCAGCCGATTTCGGCGCCGACGCCGCAGGGAGCCCAGCCCTCTTCGACGGTGACGATGCGGTTCGTTTTCTTTACCGACTCGATGACAGTCGCGGTGTCCATCGGGCGCAGCGTGCGAAGGTCGACCACCTCGGCGGAGACTCCCTCTTCTTCGAGCTTCGCCGCCGCTTCGAGCGAGAATTTGACGCCGCGTGAATAAGAAACGATCGTGACATCCGCGCCCTCGCGCGCAATCTTCGCCTTGCCGATGGGAATAACCCAGTCGTCAACCTTCGGTACGTCCATCGTATCGCCATAGAGAAGCTCATGCTCCAGGAAAACGACGGGGTTTGGATCCCGAATCGCCGCTTTCAGAAGTCCCTTCGCATCCGCCGCCGAATAGGGTGCGATGACGATGAGGCCCGGAATATTCGCATACCAAGCGGCGAAATCCTGCGAATGCTGTGCGGCGACGCGCGACGCGGCGGCGTTCGGCCCGCGAAAGACGATCGGCGATCCCATCTGGCCGCCGGACATGTAGCGCGTCTTCGCCGCGGAGTTGATAATGTGGTCGATCGCCTGCATCGCAAAGTTCCATGTCATGAATTCCACGATCGGCTTCAAACCCGCGAACGCTGCGCCGACGCCAAGGCCCGCGAAGCCATATTCAGTGATCGGCGTATCAATGACGCGCTCAGGCCCGAATTCATCCAATAGCCCGCGTGAGACTTTGTATGCGCCCTGGTATTGCGCAACTTCCTCGCCCATAAGGAAAACGTCAGGATCGCGACGCATTTCTTCCGCCATCGCGTCGCGCAGAGCGTCGCGGATTGTCGTCGGCACCATTTCGACATCAGCGGGAAGGCCGGGGTCGGCCAGGGCTGTGACAAAACGCGGCGCGGCGGCCGCCTCCGGCGATCTCGCCTTTGGGGCGCTCGGCGCGCCGGCGGCGCCGTTGCCTTTCGCCGGCGCTTCGCTGGCGCCTTCGCCTCCATCGACGAGAACGGCGATCTCGGTGTTTACCTTCACATTCTCCGTGCCCGCCGGGACAAGTATTTTTCCGAGGATGCCGTCATCGACGGCTTCCACTTCCATCGTTGCCTTGTCGGTCTCGATCTCGGCGATGACATCGCCGGCGGAAATCTTGTCCCCCTCCTTCACAGTCCATTTGGTAAGCGTGCCTTCTTCCATGGTCGGGGACAGTGCGGGCATCAGGATGGAGGTCGGCATTGAATTTCCTTGCAAATTTTTGCACGGGCGGCGGCCAAGTCTGGGCAAGCGCTACCTAGCCGCAAAGGGGCCGCCTGAACAAGGCCCGTCCTAATCCGCGTGGCCGATCCCAGCGTAAAAGAACCATGAAACACCGCGCCCTCCCCGCCGCCGCCCTTATCGCCCTACCGCTCCAGTACGGAGCGGCGAGTGCGACCCCGTTGGACGCCGCGTTTGAGATTTTAAGGAATGACCGTCCTATCGGCATGCATTGGGTTGACGTTGAAGAGACGGGTGACGGGCTTTCCGTCAATACGCGGATTGAAATGAAGGTGAAATTCGGCCCGATCACGATGTTCAGGTACGAACATCGATCTGAAGAATTCTGGCGCGACGGGGTGCTTCAGACGCTGGACAGTTGGACTGACAGCAATGGCCGGCTGCTGCAGCTGAAAGCCGAGCGAACTGGCGATACGCTGATCGTCCAGGGCGAAGACTATGACGGCCCGGTTCCGGCGTCGGCGGCGCCGTCCAGTTATTGGAACAAGGCTATCGTCGACGCTGAATATCTCTTGAACACGCAAACGGGCGCACTCATTCCGATTTCGAAAGAGCCCCTGGGGATGACTGAAACGCCCGCCGGTTTCGACGCAGAAAAATTCAGACTGACCGGCACAGTCGCGCTGGACCTTTGGTACGACGGCCCACGTTGGGTCGGCGCGGACTTCATTGTCCGGGGAGAACGGCTGAAATACCGTCTGGTCGAGGACGACAGGGCGGCTCAGATCCCGATTCAATCAGCCGCCGGCAATTAGCCGAAAAGCTTTCCGGGCGATCCCGGCTTTAAGCGGATAAGACGTGATGTTTTCACCGCCGCCTGTCGATGGTGAACAATCCCCTGATAGCCCGGGTTCTTCACCATCTCCAAAAATGCCGCAGCATTTGGATATTCGGCCATGAATATCATGTCCCATCGTTCGTCATCAGGTCCGATCAGCACCACTTGAGGCAAAGCCGACCAGATGATCTTTCCGCCGACGCCTGAGAAAAACGGCGCACTGGCGCGCCCATATTCGGCATAGGCTTCAGCACCGGTCATGTCACGCCCATCTTCATATTTCGCCTTCTTCCGAAGACGGATCATATTGAGCATCCAGATTGGGCCGTCATCGGGCATCGCGGCGAACGCGGCGAATTGGCTTTTTTCCGGATCAACATATTTCAACATTTAATCTCTCCACTTGTTATCCTATTTTCATACGCTTTCCAAAGCGCCGAAAGTTTTCACGTCACTCCCATTTCCCCCGTCAAGCAACCCGATATGAAGGCTCGCAATTCGGCAAACGGCGGCCACGAGCTCTTGAGACCGCCTTCCTAGTACTGCTCGAACTCAATTTGACCGTTCTTCGGCAAGAAGACCGCAACGCCGTCTTCAGCCAGCCGCACTTTTGATGGCCGAATTTTGGAAACCCCGCGCATAAAAATGCGTTTTGCAACTGCGTTGTCCGGGGCAGGCGTCAAATGCGAAAGCGCCAGCCAATCCACGCCCGCCTCATTTCCCACGCGCGCCGCTTCAACAGGAGAGGTGTGATAGGAGGGGATGTCAGCGAATATTTTTGCGAGCCGTGCATTACCCGATTTTTCAGCGGCGGCGCGCATCTTCGCAACCATGTGGTTCGCCTGCGCCTCATGGATCAGGAGATCAGCTCCTCTGGCCGCCTCAACGACGCTTTGCGAATAGGCGGTATCGCCGGAAATAACGACGCTGCGTCCCTCATAATCGAAACGGTACCCCACCGCAGGCTTCACCGGATCATGCATCACTGGAAAGGCAGTGACTTTGAGGCCGTCCCTGTTCAAGACAACTTCTACGGCGTCACCGCCAAAGCTCACGGCGGACAACCCTGCGCTTCTCGGTTCGGCGACGGATTTTCCATGGTGCGCGGTTCGGTATTCGTGATCGAGTGCGAATTCTTCATTTAATCCGTTGACCACTCGATCAACGCCTTGCGGGCCGTAAACAGGCAACGGCGCCGGTCTCCCGGCCACCCATGATCCGAGATCGACTTCGCCGATGTCGCCGATATGGTCGGAATGAAGATGCGTGAGGAACACTCCGTCAAGCCTGTCGCCCGGGATCCCGGCGCGCTGAACATTCTCCCAACTGCCGGTTCCGGCGTCGACAAGGAAATACCGCCCCCCGGCGAAGACCGCCGTGCAATTCTGCGCCCTCTTGACGGACGGCAAAGGAGAACCGGTTCCGCAAAAGTAGACGTTGAGGCCGTCGCCCTCCCAAAGAGCCGCTGAGCGGGGCGAAAAGTTTTTCTCAAGCGCGTTTGCGAACAGGCGGTCCTGAACCGCCGGAAGCGAAAGAGCGATCGCACCGGCACCCGCGGCGAGCGCCATGCCGACGCCCAGTATAAGCAATGTCCTTTTCATGACGCCTCTGCTGTTTATCAAGACGAGTATCCGACCAGGCGGCCGAGGAGTTCAACAGCTGTCAGCAGTTCCGTCGCGCCGATTGAACGGGCGCCGTGAGCGGGATATTTTGAGCGCTCACGGAGGAGGCCCCGGATGCGAATAGCCTGGATCGCCGGCGTTTTTCATGGGCTCGTCGGATCGACCATTTTTTTCCTGACATTACACTCGTTGCGCGATGCGCTTGATGCGCATTCTCTTGAACTCGCAAAAATCGCGGGTGCGTGGCAGGCGCTGCAAGGTCTGGCGCTGATGATCGTCGCAGTCTCCACGCGCGCGAAAATCGCGTCCGCGCTGCTTGCTGGCGGAACGGCGGTATCCTGCGCAATGCTCTATTTCATAATCTTCACAGGGCTGCAGCCCCCGGCGATCATAGTCGCCCCGATAGGCGGCTCGGTCGCCATCATCGGCTGGATTGTTCTGCTTTCGACAAAGCCCAAAGCCTTGGAATAGCGGAGGCGCAATGCGTCCAAATCAAGGAGCGGCGGAGCTTGCGCTCCCCGCTCCTTTTTCAGTTCGCGGCTATCGTTCAGCCGTTCATTGCGGAAAGAAGCTCATTCAACGAAGCTTCCAGCGCATTAATCTCCTCGCGAAGAACGTCTATCGCCGTCTGTGTTTCCGCAAGCTCCTCCGCGTCGACCTCAGCGGTCTTGAGTTCCTGCTCCGCACGATCGATTTCGCGCCGTGCGTCGCCCAATGCTTCTTCGATGGCCGTTGAGGCGCCTGCGCGAGCCGAAGCAAAAGCGATCTTCAAGATCAGGCGCCCGCCGGGTACGGATTTCACTTCTTCTCTTGCTTCGTCAATTTCGGCGATCGCCTCAGCAACATCGGCGCGCGCTTCCGCCATTTCCGCTCGAAGATCTTCGATCCCCTGTTTATCAAGTTCGATCAGCTGCTCGAGGAGATCGCCGTCCTTTCCGATGTTGATGACGATGTCGCGTCCCGATGATTCGCGGGCCCCCGCGGGCGATGCGAAAGCCGCACAGCAGGCCGCTGCCGCAAAAGCAACCTTGGCGATTTCAGGCAATCGAACGATTTTGAACGTTTCTATCATGGGTTATTTCCCTTTGGCTGTTTCGACCGGAAATGCGGCGATCACGGATTCACAAGGGCGCTTGACTGACGTGACCTCATGCACCGCCGCCCGCCAGGGTAAAGTGGGGCCGCTAGCGCATTGGCGCAACAGCCATGCGACCAAACGTGTGTCCAGGGGGGCGGCTCGATCAGACGAGACGGGATCGGTCGACGCTCGCCTTGATGAACGAAGCGAACAGCGGGTGGGGCTCGAACGGCCGCGACTTCAGTTCGGGATGATACTGAACGCCAATGAACCATGGGTGGTCGGCAATCTCCATGATCTCGGGCAGGCTGCCGTCAGGCGAAGTGCCCGAAAACGACACGCCGACCCTTTCTAGGCGCGGCGCCCACGCCATATCGACCTCAAAGCGGTGACGGTGGCGCTCTGAGATTTCGGTTGTTCCATAAATTTCGGCGACCCGGCTTCCGGGTTTCAAAGTCGCAGAATAGGCGCCCAGTCGCATTGTGCCGCCGAGATCGCTTGCTGATGTCCGGCGCTGTGTTTCATTGCCTTTCACCCACTCAGTCATAAGGCCGACGATCGGCTTGCCGCCCGGACCGAATTCCGAGGACGTCGCATCGGTCTCGCCGAGCAGGGACCGCGCAGCCTCAATGACCGCCATCTGCATGCCGAAGCAGATGCCGAAATAAGGAATCTGACGTTCGCGCGCAAAGCGCGCGGCCTTGATCTTGCCCTCGGCGCCGCGCTCGCCAAATCCGCCCGGCACAAGAATGCCGTGCACGTCCTCCAGTTCGGAGATTGCCGTACCTTCTTCTTCGAATACGCCAGCGTCGATCCACTTGATATCGACGCGCACATTGTTTGCGATGCCGCCATGATTGATCGCTTCGATAAGCGATTTGTAGGCGTCCTTAAGAACCGTATATTTGCCGACAACGGCGATGCGCGTTTCTCCATCCGGTTTCGTTATACGCTGCACCACGTCAACCCAGCGCGAAAGGTCAAGCGGCGGCGGTTCCGTGATCCCAAAGGCGGCGAGCACCTCATCGTCAAACCGCTCATTGTGGTACGCTAGCGGAACTTCGTAGATGGTGCGGCAGTCAAGCGCCTGAACGACGGCGGCCGGGCGCACGTTGCAGAAGAGCGCAATTTTCTTTCGTTCCCCGTCCGGTATCTCGCGATCGGCGCGCACTAGCAGGACATTCGGCTGGATTCCGATTTCGCGCAGTTCCTTGACCGAATGCTGGGTCGGTTTGGTCTTCAACTCTCCCGCGGACGGGATATAGGGCATCAGCGTAAGGTGGACATAGACCGCATCGCCTCTCGGCAATTCATTTCCCAGTTGCCGAATAGCCTCAAAGAACGGAAGTCCCTCAATATCACCGACTGTTCCGCCGATTTCACAGATTACAAAGTCTGCGTCGCCCGCCGGCGACGTCACAAACGCCTTGATGGCGTCGGTCACGTGCGGAATGACCTGAACCGTCGCGCCGAGATAATCACCACGCCTCTCGCGTTCAATAATCGTCTGGTAAATGCGGCCCGTGGTGATGTTGTCGGCCTGCGAGGCGGAAACGCCTGTGAAACGCTCATAGTGGCCAAGATCGAGGTCGGTTTCCGCGCCGTCGTCGGTCACGAATACTTCGCCGTGCTGATAGGGCGACATCGTGCCTGGATCGACATTGAGATAAGGGTCAAGCTTGCGCAGGCGGACTTTGTATCCGCGCGCCTGGAGAAGGGCTCCGAGAGCCGCCGCCGCAACGCCTTTTCCGAGGGAGGAAACCACGCCGCCGGTGATGAAAATATACCGCGCCATGGAAGCCCGTCTTAGCGCCGCCGGCGGAAAGGGCAAACAGCTTTCTTCCCCGGAGACTGCTCAGCGACAATTCGCCGTACAGACCTTCAGGCAAGATGCTGTTCGGCCGCTGTAAATTCCTATTCCTGCGGCGCTTCCTCGGCGGGCGCGTCCGTGGACGGGTTTGCGGTCTCCCCGGAAGAATTTGGTTCGGACAAAGGCCCGGCTTCAACGGACGGCGGTCCGGCTGATTCGGACGCCGCCCCGGAAGGCTGTTCTGTCCCGCTGCCAAGGGTGTTCAGCAGATCTTCGGTCGTGATCGGCGCATTGGGATCAATGACAGATTGCCCGGTCAGATCCTCGATAATGTCGGTTTCGTCTTCAACACCGCCAGCGGTGATCGCCAGCAAAATCGACGTGGCGAAGAAGAGCAGCGCCAGAACCGACGTGGTGCGCGTCAAGACGTTTGCAGCCCCTCGGCTGGTCATGAACCCGCCCCCTCCGCCGCCGATCCCCAACGCCCCGCCGTCAGATCGCTGAAGGAGAACAAGGACGATAAGAGCAAGAACTATTAGGGAATGAACGGTTAACAGGACGAAGTGCATAGTCGGTTCCGGTATGGGGCGGACGGAATTTGGCGATCCGACCCCTCTGATTTAAGGGGCGCTGTCTACGCCGGGGTTTCGGCAAGGTCAAATGCGACCCGCCGAAGGTTTCGAATCGCCGTTGAATCGCCAAGCGGCGCCAAGAACGGGCAACATGACGGATCTGAAGCTGATACCCCACCCCATGACTGGCCCGGGTCCGGTCACCGACCTGACGGCCGGCGTCATCACGTCGAGGTCCGGCATGCTGACAGTCGCATATGTGCTGCTCGGCGACATGGGCCGCATTCGCCTTCCTTCCGCAGCGGAGCCCGCAAGACAAGACGATCTTTGGCGGCACACCTGTTTCGAGGCTTTTGTCGGCGGCGAGGGCCGTCCCGATTATTTCGAATTCAATTTCGCACCATCGTCAGAATGGGCCGCGTACAAGTTCAAGGCCTACCGTGAAGGAGGGGCGAACGCCGAAGGATGCGCTCCGCCGCTGATTTCCGTTTCAATGCATCCGCGAAAATTGTCAGTCACGGCGGAGTTCGACATTGACGCCGCCATGAAGGAC
>CALKYG010000495.1 GCA_938003575.1 uncultured Alphaproteobacteria bacterium | reverse complement strand
CGATCGCCTTATCCGCGCCGAGCGCCCGGCCGATGCGCGCGCCCTGATCGACAGGCTCTCCTCAATTTTTCCCGCCCGATTTTATGTCGAGCTTCAACGACATCAGGCGCGGCGGGCGCAATCGGCCGAGAACGCGCTCATCGACTTCGCTTATGATCTCGCCCTGCCAATCGTCGCGACGAACGAACCCTATTTTCCCAGTGCGGACGATTACGAGGCGCATGACGCTCTCCTGTGCATCGCCGAAGGCGCTTATGTGCATCAGGAAGACCGGCGCACGGCGACTCCAGATCATTATTTCAAAACGTCCGCCGAGATGCGGATGCTCTTCGCTGATCTTCCCGAAGCGCTCGATGCAACGCTTGAGATCGCACAGCGCTGTGCGTTCCGGCCAAAAACTCGCGCGCCGATCCTGCCGCGGTTCACGAAGGAGGGCGGCCCCGGCGCCGAAGCGCTCGAGCTTGAGAGCCAGGCGCGAGAAGGTTTGAAGGCGCGTCTTTCCTCAACGCCGCTCGCGGCGGAGCCGTCCGTCTATTGGAGCCGCCTCAAATTCGAACTCGACGTCATCAACAAGATGGGGTTTCCGGGCTATTTCCTCATCGTTTCCGACTTCATCAAATGGGCCAAGAAGGCGGGGATTCCAGTGGGGCCGGGCCGCGGCTCGGGTGCAGGATCGCTCGTCGCATGGTCGCTTACCATCACTGATCTCGATCCCTTGCGGTTCGGCCTGCTTTTCGAGCGGTTTCTTAATCCCGAGCGTGTATCGATGCCGGACTTCGACATCGACTTCTGTCAAGACCGACGCGACGAAGTCATCCGCTACGTTCAGGACAAGTATGGACGCGACCGCGTCGCGCAGATCATCACCTTCGGCAAGCTTCAGGCGCGCGCCGTCCTGCGCGATGTAGGGCGCGTAATCGGCATGCCGTTCGGGCAGGTCGACAGACTGTGCAAGCTCGTGCCGAACAATCCCGCGAACCCGGTGACGCTCGCCGAGGCGATCGAGACGGAACCGCGCCTGAAGGAAGAACGAGAGCGCGATGAATCCGTCGCTGCGCTCCTTGAAAAGGCGCTCAAGCTTGAAGGCCTGTACCGGCACGCCTCGACGCACGCCGCCGGCGTCGTCATAGGAGACCGGCCGCTGGACGAATTGACGCCGCTTTACCGTGATCCGCGTTCCGACATGCCGGCGACGCAGTACAACAT
>CALKYG010000494.1 GCA_938003575.1 uncultured Alphaproteobacteria bacterium | reverse complement strand
GCGCTCGAAACCTATAAATACGGGTTCACGACGAATATTGAATCGGAAAAGGCCGCGAAGGGCCTCTCCGAAGAGACCGTGCGCTTCATTTCAGCGAAGAAGGAAGAGCCGGACTGGATGCTCGACTGGCGTCTGAGGGCCTTCGAGCGCTGGCTCAAGATGGAAGAGCCGACTTGGGCGATGGTGAAATACCCGCCGATCGATTATCAGGATCACTATTATTACGCAGCGCCGAAGACAGGCGCGAAATACAAGTCGCTGGACGACGTTCCGCCGGAAATTCTCGCCGATTTTGAAAAGCTCGGCATTTCACTGAAGGAAACGCAAACGCTTCTGGGCGTTGAAGGCGCGCCCATGGTGGCGGTCGACGCCGTGTTCGACAGCGTCTCTGTCGCCACGACATTCCGCGCGACGCTTGCAAAGGCCGGCGTCATCTTCATGTCGATCTCCGAGGCGATCCGCGAGCATCCGGATCTTGTCAGGAAATATCTCGGCACGGTTGTGCCGGCCTCAGACAATTTCTTTGCAACTCTCAATTCCGCGGTATTTTCCGACGGCACTTTCGTTTACGTGCCGGAGGGCGTTCGCTGCCCGATGGAACTCTCGACCTATTTCCGCATCAATGAAGCGAACACCGGCCAGTTCGAGCGCACGCTCATCATCGCCGCGCCCGGTTCCTACGTTTCCTATCTCGAAGGATGCACGGCGCCGATGAGGGATGAAAACCAGCTTCACGCCGCCGTCGTCGAACTCGTAGCCGAGGACGACGCCGAGATCAAATACTCGACGGTGCAGAACTGGTATCCCGGCGACAAGGACGGCAAGGGCGGCATCTACAATTTCGTGACGAAGCGCGCCGACTGCCGGGGAAGAAATTCAAAGGTCTCCTGGACTCAGGTTGAAACAGGCTCCGCGATCACGTGGAAATATCCGTCCTGCGTTCTCAAAGGGGAGAATTCTTCCGGCGAGTTCTATTCCATCGCGATCACCAACAATCATCAGCAGGCCGACACCGGAACCAAGATGATCCATCTCGGCAAGAACACGAAATCGCGGATCATCGCCAAGGGCATATCGGCCGGAAGATCGAATTCAACCTATCGCGGCCTTGTCAGCATTCACCGCAGCGCTTCGGGAGCGAGGAATTTCACGCAATGCGACTCGCTGCTTATCGGCGATCAGTGCGGCGCGCATACGATTCCCTACATCGAAAGCAAGAGCCCTTCCGCGGTTCTGGAGCACGAGGCGACGACCTCGCGGCTTTCCGAAGACCAGCTCTTTTACTGCCGGCAGCGCGGGCTTTCCGAAGAGGAAAGCGTTGCGCTCCTCGTCAACGGCTTCTGCAAGGAAGTCCTTCAGGAATTGCCGATGGAGTTCGCCGTCGAAGCGCAAAAGCTGGTGAGCGTGAGCCTTGAGGGGAGCGTCGGGTGAGCATGAGAAAGGCCGTCAGCAGAGCCGTCAGCGGCCTTGCAGTCATGCCGGCCGCAATTGCGCTTTGCGCCCTGTCCGCATCCGCGCTCGCAGGGCAGGCGGAAAACCCGATCCCGCCGTCGGGCGGCGCGCTCATCATGCCGAAGGGGTCCCTGCCCGATCCCCTGGCGGCCGGCTGGAACGGCGAGAAGGTGTGCGCGCTGCTTCAGGAAAACGAAAACATCCGGGCGTTCAGATGCGCCTTCCCGCCGGGCGTCGGCCACGAGCGCCATTATCATGCGCCGCATTTCGGCTACGTCGTGCAGGGCGGCAAAATGCGCATCACCGACAAGGATGGAACGCGCGACATCGAGACGTCAGATGGATCGTCGTGGAAAAGCGACGGCGTCGACTGGCACGAAATGGTGAACGCCGGCGGGACGACAGCGATCTACATCATCGTCGAGCCGAAAGGGGCGATGAAATGAAGGCGGTCATTCTCGCTTCGCTCGGCCTCCTCGCCGCGAGTTGCGGGGCGAAAGGAAAGGTCATGAACGACGCGCCAGATTTTCAGGCGGCGCTTGAACGTCATCTCGGGGCGATCGAACGACGCGACATCGACGCGTTCCGGGCGTCGGTCACGGACGGCGAGACGCTGCTGACGATTGTGCAGGACGGCCGCGCTTTCACGACGCCCGCGGAGACGATCGCGATCCATGACGAATGGTTCAAGAGAGACGGATGGTCATGGAAGGGCGACATTGTCCGCACGATCGTCGGCAAGGACGTCGCCGCCGCCGTCATCCGATATGTTTACAAGGATACGCCCGACGCCGAGCCGATTTCGACCTGGCTGACATTCGTCTTCCGACTTGAAAACGGCGAGTGGCGGCTCGTCCACGACCAGAACACCCTTATTTCCGAAGAAGCGAAGTGATGCTGAAAATCGACAATCTCCATGTCTCCGTCGGCGGGCACGAAATTCTCAAGGGACTTTCAATTGAAGTCCCGGCGGGGGAAGTGCACGCGATCATGGGCCCGAACGGCTCCGGCAAATCGACGCTGTCCTATGCTGTCGCCGGCCGCGAGAATTACGAGGTGACGCAGGGCGCGGTGACGCTCGGCGGCGAGAATATTCTGGGTCTCGATCCGAATGAGCGCGCGGCGAAGGGATTGTTCCTTTCGTTCCAGCATCCGATGGAGATTCCCGGCGTCGCGACGATGAATTTCATCCGGACAGCGCTCAACGCGCAGCGGCGCGCGCGCGGCGAGGCGGAAGTTTCCGCCGCCGAGTTTTTGAAGATCATCCGCGCCAAGGCGAAAATCGTCGGCCTGACCGACGAGAAACTTAAACGGCCCTTCAATGTCGGGTTTTCCGGCGGCGA
>CALKYG010000493.1 GCA_938003575.1 uncultured Alphaproteobacteria bacterium | reverse complement strand
CAACCAGGTCATCGATGTAGCAAAAGGAGCGGGTCTGGCTGCCTGATCCGTAAACCGTGATGGGTTTCAGGGTTAACGCTTGCGCCAGAAAATTTGGAATGCACCTGCCGTCTTCCGGGCTCATCCGGGGGCCGTAGGTGTTGAAGATCCGGGCTACCCGAATCTCCACCTCGTGCTGGCGGTGATAATCGTAAAACAGCGTTTCGGCGGCCCGCTTTCCTTCATCATAGCATGCGCGCGGACCCGAACAGTTAACGAGACCGACATATTCCTCCGGTTGAGGATGGATGTCGGGGTCGCCGTATACTTCGCTTGTCGAGGCCTGAAGGACCCGCGCGCCGTTCTTGCGGGCGTATTCAAGCACATTAAGCGCGCCGAGCACGCTGGTCTTCATCGTCCCGATTGCATCGCGCTGATATTGCGGCGGCGAAGCCGGGCAGGCCATGTTGTAGATCTGGTCGAACTCGCCCTCCGGAAGGCCTTCACGAACGTCTCCGAGAACGAATTTGAAGCGTGGCGACTTCATCGCCTCGAAAAGATTGCTCTTAAATCCGGTATCGAGATTGTCGTAACAGGTGACCGTATGGCCCTGTGAAAGAAGGCGGTCGATAAGGTGAGATCCGATAAAACCGGCGCCGCCGGTTACCAGGATACGCAAGCTATTCTGCACTCGAACCCCCAGGACTGATTCTGACTGGACCTGCTTGTGCAAGTCCTAGACCGAACCGGCGCGCCCCTTCGCAGACGCACAAGAGACCTTTACAGGTAGTTAACAAATAAAGCCATCCTCCCACGGGTTGTGCATCTGCAAAAGGAGCTCCCCACAAACGGGAATGGGCCCGGGCGTCGACGGACGCGGCGGCGGATTGCCCCGCGGCGGCCGATGTGGTGATTGGTCGGCAATGTTCGATTCCCGCGATCAAAAAAGGCCGAGAAAGCCTGTCGAATGGCGGTTTTGCGTGGCGCCGTTGATGGACGGCACCGACCGGCATTGCCGGTATTTCCACAGGCTTTTGAGCCGCAGCGCGCGGCTCTATTCGGAAATGATCGTCGCTGAGGCCGTGGTCAGGGGCGACCGCCATCGGCTGCTGGGGTTTGACCCGTCTGAACACCCGGTCGCGCTCCAGCTTGGCGGGTCGGACCCCGCCAGTCTCGCCGAGGCCTCCCGGATCGGGGAGGCATTCGGCTACGACGAAATCAATCTCAATGTCGGTTGTCCGTCCGACCGGGTTCAATCCGGGACATTCGGCGCCTGCCTCATGAAGACCCCCGCCCTCGTCGCGGAGTGCGTCGACGCGATGCGCGCCGCCGCGAGCGTTCCCGTGACGGTCAAGTGCCGCCTCGGCGTCGACGACCAGGACCCGGAGGAAAGCCTCTTCACGCTCGTCGATCTCGTCTCGAAAGCAGGGTGCGGCGTCTTCATCGTCCATGCGCGCAAAGCCTGGCTTGAAGGATTGAGCCCGAAGGAAAACCGCGAGATCCCGCCGCTCGACTACGCGCTCGTCCGCAGGCTGAAGTCTGCGCGTCCGGACCTGACGATCGTTCTTAACGGCGGAATCGTCTCGATCGACGCGGCGCTTGCGCATCTTCGCGACTTCGACGGCGTCATGCTGGGGCGCGCCGCCTATGGCGAGCCGGCGATCCTGAGGGACGTCGACAACAGGATATTCGGCGCGACGGCGCCGGCGCCGGAAATTGAGAGCGTCGTCGGCGAGATGTCCGCTTACGTGAAGCGCATGGCGGCGAACGGCGTTTCGCCGCACCATGTCGTCCGCAGCATGCTCGGCCTCTATCACGGGCGGCCCGGCGCGAGGCTATGGCGCAGAATGCTGTCGGAGCGCGGCGCAGCGACGCCCGCCGACATTCTCGATCGCGCGATTGACGCCGTCGCCGGGACCGCGCCGCCGCTCGCCGTCGCCTATTGAACGCGTTCGACCGCAAAGCCCCTTTCTTCGAGCATCGCAAGCACGCTGTCGTCGCCGAGCAGGTGACCGGCGCCGACCGCGATGAAATAATCCTCGTCGCCCGCCATGAAACCCTCGATCCGGCTCGCCCAGCCGGCGTTTCTGTCTTTGATCAGTATACGGAAAGCATCCGGCGCCTTTTCGCGCATGTCCCTGATCGTCTCGCGTTCGAGCGCCTCAACGTCGCCGCTCGTCCACGCTTTCAGCACGCGCCCGGAATAGGCGTCGAAATTCTCATATTCCCCAAGCGAGGCGTCGAAATCTTCGAGGATTTCATCCTGGTTGAGGCTTGCGAGCGCGCGGATCTGGTATTCGGCGGATTCAAGATGGGCGACGCGGTCGCCCTCGGACGCCGCGCGCGAGAGAACGATTTCCTCGGCGCCGCTCGCCGGATCGAAGCCTTCCTTTTGCATGATAGTTACGGAAAGCGAGATCATCGCAAGCCAGGGTTTCATCGGCTCGAACATGGACATCGGGGCGCCGTAGCGTTCGGCGATCGCGGAAAACCGCTCCGCGCGCACAGGGCCGAGGAGGCCGGTCAGCGTGACGCCCGGCGGATTGATGCCGAGTTCCTGAACGAGCGCCGCCATGCGCGCCTGTTCATCGGGGGATTTCGTATCGACTTCAGTGACGGTCACGGGCGTCGCGCGCATCGCTTCGTCGAACGCGGCCGTCGTCCATTTGGTTTCCTTCGGCAGGATGTGGAACGTGCCGAAGAGATAAACCGTCGAGTTCTCGTCCCGCACGGTCCACATGGCGGGGCCGCGTTCGGCGTCCGCTGGCGCCGCCGCGCCGCTTCCCGCCGCTTTCGGTCCGCAGCCCCAGGAAAGCAGGAGCGCCAAGGCGAGAACGGCTTTTGCAAAGGTCGATCCGGTCACCGTCTTCGCCTCATATCTTCTGGTTGTAGGCGCCGACCTCGGCGTGTTCGCGCAGCACGGCGTCGAGCTCGCCGAACATTGCCCGCATATTCGCTTCGGAAGTCGGACTTTCGACGACGACGACAAGTTCGGGTTTGTTCGACGAAGCGCGCACAAGGCCCCAGGTGCCGTCCTCGGCGGTCACGCGCACGCCGTTCACGGTGACGACGTCACGGATCGTCTGGCCGATGATCTTGCCGCCTTCCTTCGCGCGCGCCTCGATCTTTTTCACGACCTTGTCGACGACGCCGTATTTCGCCTCGTCGGCGCAATGCGGCGACATGGTCGGCGACTGCCACGTCTTCGGCAGCGACTTCCTCATGTCGGAAAGCTTCATGTCCGGAGCGCGGTCGAGCATCTGGAGAATGGCGATCGCCGCGACCAGCCCGTCGTCATAGCCGCGCCCGACGGGCTTGTTGAAGAAGAAATGGCCCGATTTCTCAAACCCCGCGAGCGCGCACAGTTCATGGTTCCTGCGCTTGATATAGGAATGGCCGGTCCTCCAGTAGACGGTCTTCGCGCC
>CALKYG010000492.1 GCA_938003575.1 uncultured Alphaproteobacteria bacterium | reverse complement strand
CGCGCCACCATCCATTCGAAATAGGAAAACGGCGGCGTCGATGACGGCGCGCCTCTGGGCGTTTCTGCGGCGGCTGTAGAATTCATCTAAGGACCCGGTCACTCGGCGCGGGTCCTATCTTAGTTTGCGGCGATGGCCAAATCGTGACGGGTCACGCGCCGTTCGATTTGCAGGTCTTGACCCCGAAAAGGCTGTAAAGCGGGCAGGTCCCGACAAGTCCCGTCAACGCCATGACCACCCCTATGGCGAGGACTGCATACTCCCAGTTCGGGCGGGCTCCGGTGAAGAATACCCAAAACGCCCCGGCGGCGATTGCCAGCCGCACAACCCTGTCGAACATTCCTACATTGGTCTTCATTTGACGCCTCCTGTCTGCCGAGAGCGAGCGAAGCTCCTGCCGGCCGTCAAGCTTGAGCACAATCAAACGCCGGGGTCGCGGCCGGCCGTCAGACCCGCAACGCCGTCCGGACGTCCCGTCTCAACATATCAAGCGCCGCATCCAATGACACCTCGTCGCGATGGCCGTCGGCCCGGCGTTTCACCTCCACCTTGCCAGATTCCAGCCCGCGCGGCCCGATGATCAACTGGAAAGGAAGGCCAATGAGGTCCATGCGCGCAAATTTTTCGCCTGGCCGGGCAAGCGTGTCGTCATAGAGGACCTCGACCCCAGCATCCCCCAGAGCCGCATAGGCCTTCGCGCAGGCCGCGTCCGTTCCGGCGTCGCCTTGCTTGAGATTGACGAGGCCGACATGGAACGGCGCGACCGATACCGGCCATTTACATCCATACTCGTCATGATGGGCCTCGATCAGCGCGCCCGCGAGACGCGACACGCCGACCCCATACGAGCCCATTTCCACCGGTCGGTCCTTGCCGTCCGGGCCTGTGATGAGGGCGCGCATCGGCGCTGAATATTTTTCGCCGAAATAGAAAATGTGACCGACCTCGATGCCGCGCGCCGTTATGCGGTCGCCCCGTGCGACCTTCGCCTCAAACTCGGCGTTGTCGTGCTTTTCTTCGGTCGCTGCGTAATATGAGGTGTACCGGTCGATGAGCGGCTGCAGATCGCCGTCGAAGTCGGTATCGGCGCCGGGGACCTCAAGATCAAGCAGTTTCTTATCGCAAAAGACAGCGCTCTCGCCTGTTTCAGCGAGCACGATGAATTCGTGAGAAAGGTCGCCGCCGATCGGGCCGGTGTCGGCGCGCATCGGTATCGACGTGAGGCCCATCCGCGCGAAGGTGCGCAAATAGGCGACGAACATCTTGTTGTAGCTCCTGCGGGCGCCTGCCTGATCGGCATCGAAGGAATAGGCGTCCTTCATCAGAAATTCCCGGCCGCGCATGACGCCGAAGCGAGGACGCACCTCGTCCCGGAACTTCCACTGGATGTGATACAGCATCTTGGGAAGATCCTTATACGAACGGACGCCCGCGCGGAAAATCTCCGTGATCATCTCCTCGTTCGTCGGTCCGAAAAGCATTTCGCGGTCCGCACGGTCCTTGATGCGAAGCATTTCCTTGCCGTAGGCGTCGTATCTTCCGCTTTCGCGCCAAAGCTCCGCCGACTGGATCGTCGGCATCAGCATCTCGACCGCGCCGGCCCTGTCCTGCTCCTCCCGCACGATCTGCTCGATCTTCCGGAGCACGCGGAACCCAAGCGGCAGCCACGCGTAAATGCCGGCGCTCTCCTGTCGGATCATGCCGGCGCGCAGCATCAGCTGGTGAGAAGCGATCTGCGCCTCGGCAGGGGTCTCCTTCAGAACGGGAAGATAGTAGCGTGTCAGGCGCATCAAGGACTCCGGCGTGGCGGGAGCCGTCTCTTAGAAAGCGCCGCCGCCCTTGTCTATCGAAAGCAGCCCCCGGCGCGCTCAGGCCATTCATGAAATTGGGGTTGAAAGCAGCGTCGCGCGGCCGGATCGGCGCGGCGTCAGCAGTGGTGCCGCGTCCGCCTGCGCGGCTCCCGTTCGACATCGAACCGCGCAAGGATGCGGGCCGACGCCCAGCCCCGCGCAGGAACTGGATAAAGAACAAGGATGTGGTCGGCGCTCGCGCGGTCGGGATTTAAGTCGGACGCTTCGACCCCGGCAAGCATGACAAGCTTCGGCGCATCAGCCGGAACGGCGCATTGATCAGGCCTGACGACCATGGTCTCAGCCGTCGCATTGACGGCGACAAGGCTGGTCCATATCGCAGCAATAAATACGCAGCGCGCCTTCATGCGCGCTCGCCCTGCAGCGATTATGCCTCGTTAATGGTAAACGCCTGTCTAGCCCCCGAGAAGCGCAGAGAGGGATTTTCCGTCCTCGTAGACAAGATCATTGATGCGCCAACGCCCCTTTTCGCGCTTCATTTCAAAAAGGACGGTCTTCCGTGTGAACGCATCGGAGAATTCGACCGGCGCCGAGATTCCGGGCGTCGATCCGTCGTCGAGGCGCACGGCGAATCGCGCGGGATATTCCTGAGAGTCCGTGAACGGATCGCCATTCACTTCAGGAGCCTCGTCCGGATCGACGCCCTTCGCGAAATAATCCGCAATTTTCGCCTTTAGCTCCTGCGAAAGATATTCCTGTTTGTGGTCGACCGCAGTTGGATGAAAGCCCATATCGCCCGCAAAATGCGCTTCGAGGAAACGCTGAACGACGCCTTCAGGCGATGAAGCCGACGCTCTGGAGCCTGGCGTCCGGTCGAGCGTCCAGATACGATTGTCTAGCGCAAGAAGGAGCGATTCACCGTTTGCACGATGATACTCAAACACCCCGCTGTCGCAGGTGACGCTGACGCCCGAGAAGTTCCGCCCGGCGAGACCAAGGGCGATCGTATCTTCCGGCGTCAGGCCCGCGCCCTGGAACAGGCCTTCAACCGGCACATTGGACGGTGCGAACTGAGCATTTCGGCACCCGATCGGGTGCGGTCCGACAACCGACCGCGCCCGGAACCTGACCGTCGCGCCGACAGCGAGTGAAGGCTCTCCGGCAGCCGCTTCATCCGCCCACGGCGCAACGACGGCGCGGGTGATGCGCCACTTGCCGGCAAGCGGCGCTTCCGCCGCCGCGGACGGCGCAATCGATGCGGCGACAGCCGCCGCCGAAATCAAGACCCTCAAAATCACAATAGCCCCCTTTCTGACCCCGGACGATCCTATCCTCGGTCGGGGCGGCCTTAACAGGCGGGGAGCAGAGAAAATGGTGCGGTTGAGAAGACTCGAACTTCCACGGATTGCTCCACAGCGACCTCAACGCTGCGCGTCTACCAGTTCCGCCACAACCGCACTCAGCGCTTCAGAGGATTTTTGAAGCGAGGCGCGGGGATAGCAAAAGCCTCTTTGCGCCTCAAGCCCTTTGGCCCGGCTCTTTCCTTGTTCAGGCGGAAATCTCGACGGCGACGCGGTCGCCGATGAGTTTCACTTTGCCGTCGGCGATTTTCCGGCCGTTGGCGAGGACGCAGACAGGTTTTGACGCGTCGCGGCCGAGCGGTATCACAGCGCCCCGGCCGAGCGCCAAGGCCGCCGCAAGCGGCAGCTCTGCGGAACCCACGACGACGGTCAATTCGATATCGACCTGTTCGACAGCGGCCATAGGCGGTGGTAACCCCCGAAACGCAACGTCCCAAGGATCGCCGCTTTTGGTTAGGACCGCGTTAAACAAGGGATTTTGGCGGGATCGCCCCGTGGAATGGGCAATTTCTCCCGGATACGTCCCCTATCTCCCCGCTTCGGCGTTCATGGAGCGCAGGGTCGCTGAAATCCGAGCCGGAACCGCCCCCGAAATGGTCTGGCTGCTCGAACATCCGGCCCTTTATACGGCGGGAACTAGCGCCAAAGCGGCGGACCTCCTCGACCCCCGGTTTCCGGTTTTTCCATCGCCGCGCGGCGGCCAGCATACCTATCACGGTCCCGGACAGCGCGTGGCCTATATCATGCTCAACCTTGCCGATCGGTCCAAAGACGTCAGGGCCTTCGTCGCCTCGCTGGAGGACTGGATTTTCGGCGCGCTCGCCGAGTTCAACATCCGGGGAGAACGCCGGGAAGACCGTGTGGGCGTCTGGGTCGATCGGACCAGACCGGGTGAGGCTCGCCGCGAGGACAAGATTGCCGCAATAGGCATCCGCCTTCGCCATTGGATCAGCTTTCACGGCATTGCCCTTAACGTGGAGCCAGACCTGTCGCATTTCAGCGGCATCGTTCCTTGCGGCGTGACGACGCCCGGCTACGGCGTCACAAGCCTCGTCGATCTTGGCGTCCCCGCGTCAATGAATGACGCGGATGCGGCCCTGCGCCGCTCATTTGAGGTGATCTTCGGGCCGACGGCGAACGCGCCGGCGCCTGACCTATCGGTAATGCTTGCGTCCCATTGATAAGGGACAAACGGCGCCGACATGTCTAGTTTAGGCTCGCGATAACGAAGGAGGAGGCTTTCATGGACCGAAATTTCCGGACGGCGCTGACCGGAGCGTGCGCAGCCGTTGCGTTTGGCTGGACAGTCGCTTCGGCGCAGGATGAAGCCTCCGCCCCTTCGCTGGAGCCGGCAGCCGACGAATCAGCCGGACAAGCAGAGCCGCTCAATGAGGACGAAATGGCCGACCTGCTGAATTCACAGCAGCAGATCAGCCAGGGCGTCACCCTGACGCGCACGCTCGACGGCCAGGTCGTCGAAACGCGAAAAGAGACCGTCGTCTATTCGAAGGACGATCCGCTCCGCGACACCGAAGCCGGCTTGTCGCCTCTTGAACGGCTGAAAGCAGAGTTCGACAGCGAAGCGCTGACGCGGAAGGAAGCGCTCGAAGAAGCAAAGCTCGACTTTATCGTCGCCGACTTCGACCGCGACGACAGGATGTCCGCGGAAGAGTTCGTATTTCTCGTCAAAGGCTGGGAGGACGCAGAGATCACGGGAGCCGGACGCGGACGCTTCGTCGATCCCTATTTCCATGTCGACCAGGAGACGGCGGCCGCGGAACACGCTCAACAAGCGCGCGCCAAGTTCGCCGAGATGGCTGGCGCCGAAATGATGCTTTCAAGGAGAGCGTTCACACGCCAGATCAGCAAAGAATTTGAAAACAGTGATCTGGACGGCAACGAAATTCTTCAAGGCGAGGAATTGTTGAATTTTCGCGCTTCCGTCCGCGGCGAACCGATCGTCCCCTGATTGAGATCAAGCGAGAGACAGGAAATCGGCAGCGGCGAGAAGCTCCCGGCGCATCTTCGCCTCTCTTTCGCT
>CALKYG010000491.1 GCA_938003575.1 uncultured Alphaproteobacteria bacterium | reverse complement strand
GCGGAGTTCGCCCCGGTGGTGGGCGTCTATTGGCCGGCTTCCGGCGTGCTCGTGAAACTTAAGCCCAAACTCATCGACGAATGCAGGGCGGTGACGGTGTTTCCGGGGACGGAGGACGTGACGATCGATCCTGACACCGGGATCGCGTTCATTTCCGCCGACGACCGCCGCGCGGCGTTCGCAGGCGCGCCGGTTCAGGGCGGCGTCTACGCCTTGCGGCTCGACGGAACGGACCGCGTGTCGAAAGTGTCGCCGGACAGCTTCGGCGTCTTTCACCCGCACGGGATCAGCCTTTGGCGCGCCGACGACGGCCGCAAGCGCCTTTTTGCGATCAATCATCGCGGCGCCGACGGCGACACCGTTGAGATTTTCGACGTCGGCACCGGCGGCGCGCTGATGCATGTCGACACCGTCGCCTTTCCGCAGATGTCGTCGCCGAACGATGTCGTCGGCGTCGGGCCGCGCAGTTTTTACGTCACCAATGATCGCGGCTTCAAGAAAGGCTTCATGGAACAGGTCGAGGCCTATGGCGCGTTGCCGCTGTCGTCTCTCGCCTATTTCGACGGGCAGAAGGGGTCGATCGCCGCGCGCGGCCTCGCCTACGCCAACGGCGTCAACGTTTCGGCGGACGGCAAAACGCTCTATGCGACCGCCCTGCTCGGCCGGTCCGTCGCCGTCTATGACCGCGACCTTGCGACCGGGGCGCTGACGCGCAGGAAATCCATTCGCGTGAATACCGCGCCTGACAATATCGAGGTCGCGTCTGACGGGGCGCTCTGGATCGGCGGACATTCGAGGATTTTTGACTTTCTCAAACATGTCGAGGACCCGTCGGCCGTCGCGCCGTCGCATGTCATCCGGGTCAATCCGGACAGCGGCGTTGTTGAAGACATGCTGATCGATCCGAACGGGACGATCAACGCATCCTCCGTCGGCGCGGTCTGGGACGATACGCTCGTCGTCGGCTCCGTGTTTGACGATCACGTTATGGTTTGCCCGTCGCACGAGCACTAGGCGCTGCTTGACTTCGGCTTCCGGGCTCGCCACAGCGCGGCGGTGACCGCGACGGATCATCATTACAAGGCCATCGCCCTCGCCGCCGGCGGGATCGCGATCCTTTGCGCCATGGACGGCGTCATCAAGCATCTCGTTGCGACCAACGACGTGCTGGTCGTCACGCTCGGCCGCTATATCTTCGGCGCGCTGTTCGCCGGCGTGATCTGGCTGCGGTCGGGACGTCCGGCGTTGACGCCGGAAATGTGGAAGGCGCACTCGGCCCGCGGTCTCGTCATCGCGACCTCGGCGACGCTCTTCTTCTGGTGCCTTTCCGTTCTGCCGCTCGCGGAAGTCATCGTCATTACGTTCATCGCGCCGCTGCTTGTGCCGTTCATCGCGCGCGTCATGCTGGGCGAGAAGCTGCGGCCGCGCGCGCTCGCGGCCGTCCTCGCCGGATTCGTCGGCGTTCTCATCGCCGCCTCGGGCGGCGACAATTTCTCCGCCGACAACAAGCGCCTTCTCGGCGTCGCCGGCGCCGTTGCGGCGGCGCTCACCTACGCCCTCTCGATCACGATGCTGCGCGGACGCGCCGGCAAGGACGGCGCGGTCGCCATCGGCGTCCTGTCGAGCCTCATTCCCGGCGCCATCATCGCCGCGCCGACGCTTCTCACCGGCGAGCCGCCGCCGTTGAGCGATCTTCCCGATTTCATCGCGCTCGGCGTTTTCGCCGCGAGCGGCATGTATCTCCTCGCCCGCGCCTATGCGCATGCCGAGGCGCAGGTTCTCGCGCCGCTGGAATTCACCGCGCTCATCTGGGCGGCGCTGATCGGCATTTTCTTTTTCGACGAAACGCCGCGCCTTCAGGTCTGGATCGGCGCCGCGATCATCGTCGCGGCCTGCCTTTATGGCGCAAAGAAGGAGAAGCAGCCGCTCCTGACCCCGTTCGCGCCGGCGGCGACGCCGCCGGACGCAGCCGAATAGCCGCGCGCCGCTTTTCTGTCTTTTCGGCGTTCCATGCGGGTTCTCCGGCGAAAGGGCGCCCTCTTTAACGCTGGAAAAGGGCGCCCAATTAACCATGATCGTCAGGGCCGTCATTTCAGGATTCCGCCGAGCAGCAGCGCGGCGTGACGCAGTTTCAGCGCCTTGTTGAAATGACCGTCAGCGATCTTTTCGATGGCGCCTTCAAGGCACCGGCCGGCGATAATGTCCTTGTGACGGCGCAGGAGACGCATGAGGATGTCGAAATCCTCAGCGTTCACAATCGCCGCGCGTTTGCGTCCATAACGCGTGATGACCACCGGCCCGTCTTTGGCCGCATCAAGCAGCCGGTACAGATTCCGCGCCGCTTCCCTGGTAGACACCTCTTTCACTTCGAGCCTCCGTTTTACGCAACGCAGACAGTCTAAAGCCTGCGGCAAGGTGTAGGACGGATTTATTTTTCCAAGTGAAATCAACAGGCTCGCCCATTTGGGGTGATCCGGCCGGCGATTGCGGTCCGCGTCGCGGGTCCGGCCTCAGTTTTCGCGGGAGC
>CALKYG010000490.1 GCA_938003575.1 uncultured Alphaproteobacteria bacterium | reverse complement strand
AATGCTACGGGAAAAAATCGACGAGGCGCTGAAAAAGGCGATGAAAGCGCGCGAGGACAAGGTGCGCGTCTCGACGCTGCGCCTGATCAACGCCGCCATCAAGGACCGGGATATCGCTGCGCGGGCGTCCGACCGCTGTGAGGGCGTCACCGATGACGAGATTCTCGGGATCCTCACCAAAATGGTGAAACAACGCGAAGATTCCGCCGCGGCCTATGAAAAGGGCTGCCGCCTCGATCTCGCCGAGCAGGAGCGGGCGGAAATCGCCGTCATCAAGGAATTCCTTCCGCGTCAGATGACCGAGGATGAGATTGCCGCCGCCGTCAATTCGGTGATCGCCGAGCTTGGCGCGACAGGACTGAAAGACATGGGCAAGACAATGGCCGCGCTGAAGGCGCGCCATTCGGGCGCCATGGACCTTGGCCGCGCCGGCGCGCTGGTGAAAGCCGCGCTCGGCTAGACGGCGTCTATTTTTTCCCGCTGTGATCGACCGTCAGCGGGCTGAGAAAGCGGGCCTTGGTGAGGCCCTTTTTGCGCATCGCGATGCCGGTCAGGCATTCTCGCAGGATGCGGTCTGCATTCTGCGCCGTCGTATAGCCGGGATCCATCAGCGGATTGACTTCGACCAGTTCAAAACCGACGACATTCGTTTCGGCGCAAAGCCGCCTTACGACCGGAAACGCTTCGCGCGTGGTCAGGCCGCCGGGTTCAGGCGTGCCGGTGCCGGGCGCATACGCCGGATCGAGGACGTCGATATCGAACGAAATGAAGACGAACTCGGGTCCGTCGCGCGCCTCCATCAGCACACGGTTCATCGTTTTCTCCCATCCGTTGCGCTCGATTTCCGCCATCGTGTGATAGCGCAGACCGTTTTTCCTCGCCCACTCAAAGCCCTCCCGCCCCGGCCAGTAGCCGCGCAGGCCGACCTGGATGAAGTTTTTGCCAGGAACGAGCTCTTCATTGAAAAGGCGCCGGACGGGCTGCCCGTGCGAGATGAGATGACCGGCGTATGATCCGCCTGCGTCATAATGGGCGTCGAAATGGATGACGCCGATATTGCCTTTGCCGTATACGTCGACGACGCCGGCGGCGTCCGGATACATCAGCGAATGATCGCCGCCGACGATGACCGGAATGGCGCCCGTCGTCGCGACTTCGCGCACGAGCTCCCGGATGTGATCCATCGAGCGCTCGGTGCTCATGTCGTCGACGGCGACATCGCCGTAATCGACGATCCTCAGCTCATTGAAGGGCGAGACCATGGTGTGCATGTGCTCGGGCGTGTCCAGCGACTGGCTTTTATAGATCGCGCCGGTTCTGACGGCCCTGGGGCCGTAGGCGGCGCCGCGCGCTCCCGAGCCCATATCAAGGCCGGCGCCCATGATCGCAACCTCGACTTCACCGGCGACGAGATCGGCCGGCGTCAGCGCGACCGGCAGGTTGAAGAATGTCGGAATCCCCTGTTTGGGGCCGGATGAGAGATAACGCTGCACATTGATCGGCCCGGGTTGCCGCGGCGTGTCGAAAGCCGGGGGGCGGCGCATTTTCCAGTCGTTGAATGTGGGGTCTTTCGTGTCGAGAGGAATTGAGTCCCTGTCGCGCG
>CALKYG010000489.1 GCA_938003575.1 uncultured Alphaproteobacteria bacterium | reverse complement strand
GTTCCTTCGGCGCCTACGGCGCAACGGTGACGAAGACGGAGGATTTCCCCGCCGCGTTCGAAGAAGCGCGTGCGAGCGGTCTTCCCGCCGTCATCGACCTCAAAACCTCGCCGAACGAAATCGCGCCGGGAAGGACGATTGAGGGGTTGAGGAAGCGGTAAGGTTCAAACAACCGCCAGAATGTCCGCAATTCGCCGAAAACGGACATTCGCGAGACATGATTTATGAGCCCGAGCTTACGACGCTACGCCAAGTCTGCCCAAGACCGCAATCCCGAAAAACAGACTGGATAACGGGCATAACTCTTTGCCATCCGCCTTGATTGACTGAGGCAACGACACCAAAAGCCAGCAACCCGGCTGCACCATATCGCGCCCATGCGCCGCCTGTTTGTTGCAAAAACATACAGAACAAAATGATCGTACATACCGATGCGCCGTCATAGCCAATGCGCAGAACGCCCGGCTGACAAACAGACTGTGTCATGCTCCAAAGCAGCGCGACGAACGTCGCCGCGACCATTTGCAACTTTTTCGGCACTGTTGAGCCATATTATTCTAGCGGGGCGAGAGAACGGCTCAATAGAGCCGTTTAAGGGAGTTCGCACAACATAGATTATCCGAGTGGCACAGCTTTCTTGTACTCGCATTTACGATGAAAACGCCGTGAGGTTGAAGAATAAATCATCTTAAGTATAGTATGCGTAGCATGCGTTTTCAGGAGGGACAAATGGCTAGACTCTTTTTAATTGGCGCAGCGCTTATAGCGATAAGTTTCTCTGATCATGCTTCGGCGCGTGATTGTTTTATGCCAGCAGAAGCTAGTGATGAATTCACGATCACAGTTTATTCTGCAGCCAAGTATAACTCGCTGCTGGAGTCCGCATATGCTGTTTCCGGCGGGGAGGTTGCGGAGTTAGCCGGTAATGGGGACGGCAAGCACATCTACGTCGCCTGGGATGCTTGGTTTGATTCGTATAAAGAGATTGGGAGTGATCCCGAAAGTGAAATACCCCTGCCTGACGCGTTTTACGCGGGACTTATTCCAATATCTCCTCTGTCATTCATGGGTTGTACACCTCCCAAAAAGGCACAATGCAAGGTAAAGTGCAAAAAGGAATGCGAACGTCACGCGCATCCAAAGATTTGTGAAACTAGCTGCAACGTGAATTGTCAGTGATGATTTGAAGAGCGTGGCATGTGATAAGCAACCTGGCAGACTGATAACATATTGTGCGAATAATGCGCCGCTGGTGTGGCTTAGTTGAGCTATGTCAAATCGCTTAAGAATTATTGTGCGAATTGTAGTGCTGAGGATTTGGCTCTAATTCGCCCTTTCCAATCGCGCAACTTATATAAAACGAAGTTGTCAGGTGGCTCTATTAAGCCGCCTCGATTTTGAGGGCGCAAAGAAAGTACTCCAACTTGAGCGGGCGCTTCTCCGCTACTGCGGAGCCATTAGCCTTCTTGCTGCCTTCAGTCCGAATGTCCGCTTAGGGCCGAAAGCAGACTTTCCGATCAGTTACGGGCGCTGGATTTCTCGCGATTTTTTCGGGCGGCGAATTCATCAGCATGACGATTTCGGCGAGCGAGACTGGGAGCGAAAAGGCGCTGCTCGCAGCAATGTATCGCGGCTCCCATGTCGGGCGGAATTATTCCTGGCGGCGCTGATAAATTTGGCGGGGCTCAGCGTCACGCCGTCGGCCGTCCGATCCGTTGCAGGGTGTCGAAGCTATCGATCAGCTTGCGGCCGGCGGGCGTCGGCATGCCGCGCTTGTCGAGCCAGCGATGCGCGATGGCCGCTTCAAGCAAACGCTCGTCGCTGTCGTGGCCGTCCAATTGACGCACGAATTTCAGGATGCTCCTGGCGATAACGTCGTCGGTCACGCGGCCCTCTC
>CALKYG010000488.1 GCA_938003575.1 uncultured Alphaproteobacteria bacterium | reverse complement strand
GCTGCAATTGGGCGCGGTCACATAACCTTGGGTAAATCGGATTCCGTTCCGGGCGATCGAATCGATGTGCGGCGTGGGAATCTCCGGATTGCCCTGGCAGCTCAATTCTCCATAGCCAAGATCGTCAGCCAAAAGGATGATGATGTTCGGCTGGCGCGCCGCGTGCAGCGTGTGCAGGCATAACGCACTCATCAGGAAGAACAGCGAGCGGGTCATTACGCCTCATTTAGGCATGCTTTCCCCCTGGCCGCCACCCGGAAGACAAGCAAACGGCCTGTCGCGGCAGGCTGCCTGAGCCTCTCCGGTGTCTGGCTCTCGTGAAATCTTTATGAAATATTCGTGAAATATTTCACTCATTTCATGAAATTTCATTTCGTTTCATTGTGTAACAGTCTGCCCTGCAAAGATTTAGTGTTTTTCATGAAAAAAACGCGGAATTCGGGGCGCTCCTTCATGATCGCCAAAAGGGGACGATAGGAGCGCCGCTTTTTTGCTAATCCCGCCAGAAAACGCGGCAGACCTTAAAATGCATTGTCAACCCAAGCCTCTCGATTAACCTTGGGCGCATGGCTCGGAAAACAGCTTCAGGTGCGGCTGAAGGTCACGGAAAAAATGACATTTTGGGTGTCATTTTCTTCGCCCTTTCGGTCATTGTTTTGATCGCGCTGTTCACCTACGACCGCAATGACTTGGGCATTAATTCCGCCCCGGGCAACAAAGATGTCCAGAACTGGATCGGGGTGATCGGCGCCCGCTCGGCCTGGGGCTTGTTCTTCGTTTTCGGCGCGGCGGCTTATCTCCTCCCCATCGTGCTCCTGTTTTTGAGCCTCGGATATCTCCTTTCCTTCCTCACCTATCTGCAGCGGCGCTGGCTTTGGTCGAGCGTGCTGGTTTTTTCCTGCATGGGCTTGCTCGATCTTTACGGCGATAACCTGGCCGAATTGCGCCAGAATCTGAACGCTCCAAGCGCGGGCGGCATCATCGGGCAAGTCATGAACGACGTCGTCTTCCGCCATTTCGGCAAGGTGGGAGCCACCCTGGTGTTTTTCACGGTGGACATTGTCAGCCTGCTTTACTTGACCAATTTCCGGCTTGGCCAATGGCTGCGCGAGGTTTGTGAAGCGCAATTGCTCAAGCGTGAGCTGGCCCGGCAGAAGTTTCGCGACAAGAGCATCGATCAGGAGGAACGCGCGCTGGAGAAAAAGGCCAAAGAGCTGGAGAAGCAGGCCAGACGCCTGCGCAGCGATGTCGAC
>CALKYG010000487.1 GCA_938003575.1 uncultured Alphaproteobacteria bacterium | reverse complement strand
AAGAAGCCGATCGTGTTCTCCAAAATTTCCCGGGCGTCCTCGGGCGAAAGGTGACGGGCGTAATATGGCTGCCAAGTCTCGATGGTCTCGCGAATTGCCTCCTGCTTAGGCATCTTGCCGACGCCCGGTGAGTCCGGAGCATTCGATCCACTGCTCTCAGATGTGATATGCAGTCGCTTACGCCGCACCATAGACCTACGCCACGCTACCGAGTGCGATCCGACATTTGGTCCGCAAGCCCCGCAGTTACTTCCGACTCCATACGAGCGCGCCCGTGTCGACCCCATTTGAAAACAGCGCCGCGCGCAGCGGCGCGGCGAAGCTCGGGTCGTCGAGTTCGACGCGCAGGAACTCCTGGGGCTCCTCGCCCTTGGTCTTCGCCTTCCATGCGGCGCCGAGCTCGCGTTCGCCGGCGACGATCTTGAAGTCCGGGGCCTTGTCATTGCCGTTCTTGTCGTTGGCGATGAAGGCGGCCTTGACGTTGATGGTCATGGTCCGGATGGTTCCGGCATAGCCGTCGTCCGTCTTCTTGAATGCGCCGATGATAGCCATGGCTTACTCCTTTTCACTGGCGGGTTGACGAAGGGTTTTGCGGGCGCGCCGGAAGGCCGCGTCCGAGTTCAGGAACCGCTCGATCATTAGACCTGCGAGTTCGCTCGCCGGGGTCTTCTTTCCGAATTCCGCGGCGTGGATTGCGGCGTAGTCTGCGAGCATGGCGTGAATGTCGGGCGGCAGCGACAGGGTGATCCTGACGGACTTTCGCTCCGGAACGGCGCCGATCTTGAGGCTCATCGCGCCGCCCTCCTCTGCTCATAAGGTCGCAGCACGAGATCCTTGTGGACGATGACGCGTAAGGGCCAGCCCGGGCGCACCTTGATCGTCGGCTGGATGTCGAGGTTGCGCTGCACGATTTTCTGGCCGGACTGATTGGCGGAGCTCTGCGCGGACTCCCTCAGCGCGCGGACAAGATCGCTTTCGGATTCGCCGAAAGACAATTCCGTACCGACGCCAAGCAGGGTCGAAAGAACGACGCCTTTCAAAATGCGGAAAGTGTGGAAGTCGACTTGATCCGCGAGCCCTGAATAGCCGGCGACATCGCTCGCCGGCATGTTGTCGATCGAGACCGAGGCGCCGTCCGGATAGATGATGCGCGACCAGACCAGCAATGCGCGGGACTGCCCGAAGGCGATGACGCTGTCATAGCGGCCGATGAGCTTTGCCCCCTGCGGGATGAGGACATAATGGCCGGTGACGCTGTCATAAACATTCTGCGTCACCTGCGCGATGACGGTTCCCGGCAAGTCGGAATTAATCCCAGTGATAAGGCTCGCCGGGATGACGGTCCCCGCCATCACTTCAAACGGCGTGATCGGGTCTTCGATGGCGTGCGGATTGTCAGTCGAGGACTCTGATCGATCACCAAGGAAGTCGAGCTTGCGAATCTGCCGGCCCGGATCGTCATCGCGCTCGGCGCCGAACGGGACCGGCGCAGACACGGGGCCGGGGAATTCAAAGGGCGATACTGGGAGGGTGTCGCTCAATGGCGATGGTTTCGGCGCCGCATTGGTGCGTGCGGCGAGCTGGAAGAAGACGCCCGCCTCCCGTGCCTCGGTGGCGATTTGCGCTTCACGCAAGGCGGCTTCACGCGCCGCGTCGGCTTCGGGAGAATTGCGGAACGGCGTCGGCGACAGGGCCGCGTAATCCGGACGCTCGAGAAAGCCTTCATCGCCTGATGCGGCGAGCGATTGCTCGGCCTTGAGGAGCGCGGCGCCGAGATCGCCCGGCAAGGGCGCGCCCAATTGCGGCTTAACGTCGGCATAGGATTTCGGAAGCGCCTCGAGGCCTTCGGCTTTGGGCTTGGTCTCGACATTAT
>CALKYG010000486.1 GCA_938003575.1 uncultured Alphaproteobacteria bacterium | reverse complement strand
TTGCGCGTCGCACGAGCCGTCGTCCATTGGCGACAGGCGGGACGCCCCTCGGAACAGATATGATGGTGACTCAAAATCGGGCGCGGGACAAGTGAAATCGGCAAGCGGGAAGGTCCGCCTTACTGCGGCGCCGGCGCCGCCTTGCCGTCCGTATGCGAAGCGATCGCGATCGCGCGCGCGATGGCTGACTTCATGGCGCCTTCTGAAAAATTCATCGTCAGGGTGTCGAGAATCTCGCCGGTCTCGCGATCAACGATCACTGTGAATCCCGTCGCGCCCTTGTTGCGCTCATAGAGGTCGCCGATTCCGTATTTAACCGCCTCAGCCTTCAGCTCGTCGCGCGCGCCGAACGTGAAGTCGAATTCGACAAAGGCGACGGGCTCGCCCGCAAAGTCCGGGATGACCTTTGCGAGTTTGGGTTTCAGCACCTTGCACGCTGAACACCAGGCCGATGCGAATGTCGCCGCAACGATTTCCGGTTCGCCGTCATAGCCTGACCGCACGTTTGTCGCCGGCGCCCGCGCGGCCATAAAGAACGCGCCCGCAAAGGCGGCGACAAGCGCGTAAGTTGCGATCCGGCGGGGCGTCATCGGCGATATCTCCTCCAGTCGTCTTACCCGGTCTGCGCGATTTCGCCAGTCACAATTCCGGCGCCGCCGGTTCAGCCTGCCGCGCCGGCGCGGGCGAGCGTGACCTTTGATCCCGGCGCGCGGCCGAGCGCGTCCGAAATCCACAGGCTGATCGAGATCAGGGCGTCGAGGTCGACGCCTGTCTCTACGCCGGAACGGCTGAGCGAGTAGACGACGTCTTCAGAGGCGACATTGCCAGACGCGCCGCGCGCATAGGGACAGCCGCCAAGGCCCGACACCGATGCATCGAAGACGCGCACGCCTTCCGCGATCGAAGCCCAGATGTTGGCGAGCGCCTGTCCATAGGTGTCATGATAATGGCCGGCGATGGCGTTGACCGGCGCCTCGCCCGCGACGGCGCGGATCATCGCACGGGCTTCGTCATGCGTGCCGACGCCGATCGTATCGCCAAGTGAAATCTCGTAACAGCCCATGTCATAGAGCGCCTTCGACACCTTGACGACGTTCGCCAGCGGCACTCTCCCCTCATAAGGACAGCCGAGAACGCAGGACACATAGCCGCGCACGCGCACGCCGTCCGCTTTCGCCGCGTCGATCACCGGCCTGAATCGCTCCAGGCTTTCCGCAATCGAACAATTGATGTTCTTCTGCGAGAAAGATTCAGACGCCGCGCCGAAAACGGCGACGGTGTCCGCGCCGGCGGCGCGCGCAGCCTCATATCCCTTGAGGTTGGGCGCCAGCACGGGGAAGGAAACGCCGGGCGTGCGCCTGAGGCGCGCCATGACCTCGCCGGACGCCGCCATTTGCGGCACCCATTTGGGCGACACGAAGGCGCCGGCCTCGACGGTCGTAAAGCCGGCGGCGGCGAGGCGCTCGACAAGCTCGACTTTCGTTTCGACGCTGACGGTCTGCTTTTCGTTCTGCAGTCCGTCGCGCGGGCCGACCTCGACGATTTTAACGGCGTTTTGCACTTTCATTTCCGATTGCTTATGAGTTACGGCTTATTATTGGGCGATCTTTCAATCCGGCAACATGGACCACCATGACACGTAACCTGGGATTTGTCGCGCTCGCGGCGGCGGCGGCGGCGGTTTCGGCGCTGTTCGCCTCAGCGCCGATCCTGAAGACGAAAGCGGCGGGCGACGATATTGCGGTCGATCTTTCGGAACGCTTTCAGCGGCTCGAGGGCTGGGAGGCGACGATTCGCGCGTGGGAGATCAACAAGAGGGAAAACCGGTACGACCCAAGCTTTATCGAGTCGATTGACGAGGTGCTCGGCGATCTCGTCGAAGAGGCCGGCGTCAACCGGCTGCGCCTCGAAATCCGTTCCGGCAATGAAAGCCGCGCCGACATCTGGACGCCGTTCCAGTCCGGCGAGTTTACGCATGATGAATTCGAGGCGCAGTTTTACGCCAATGAGAACGACAACAAGGATCCCTTTGTCGCCGATCCGTCCGGCTTCCAGTGGACGGACCTCGATTTCCGTGTCGAGAATGTCGTCCTGCCCATGCGGGACCTTCTGGCGGCGCGGGGCGAGAAGCTATTCGTCAATGTCTGCTTCGTCGATTTCGCCAAGGGAAACCTTGGGGGCCTCGATCTCGCCCTGAAGCCTGAAGAATACGCCGAACTCGTCGCGGAGGCCTTCAAGCATCTGAAATCGAAATACGGCCTGACGCCTGACGCCTTTGAAGTCGTGCTGGAGCCCGAAAATTCGGGAACATGGCAGGCCGAGCGCATCGGCCCCGCGGTCAAGGCGGTCAGAAAGCGGCTGAACGCCGAAGGCTTCGACCCGCAGATCATCGCGCCGTCGACGAAGCTCGCGAAGAACGCGCTCTATTATTACAACACGGCCATGCGGTCCGGCGCGGATATCGACGTCATCGCCTACCATTCCTATGACAGGCCCGCCGACACGATCCGCGGCGATATCGCGCGGGCTGCGAAAGACGCCGGCGTCAAGACAGCCATGCTTGAGCATCTGCGGGCGGACGTGAATGAATTTTACGCCGATATGACCATTGCGAACGTATCGGCGTGGCAGCAATGGGGCATCGCGCATTTCAACGACGGCGGCAAATACCTCCTCGTCGGCGATCCGACGCGGCCGAAAGGCGACCGCGTCAGGCTCGGAACCCGCACGCGCGCGCTTTCGCAGATCTGGCGTCACGCGCGCATCGGCGATGTCCGCGTCGGCGCAAGCTCGGCCGACCCGGCGCTGAAGCCGCTCGCATTCGTCAAGCCGGACGGGCGCGCGGTTCTTTCCGTGATCGCCGACGGACCGGACGAATTCTCCGTTTCGGGGCTTGCGCCCGGAACCTATTTGGTCGAGCGCACGACTGCGGACGTTCTCGCCGAAAAGGCGGGAGCCGTCACGGTAGGCCCCGACGGCCTCGCGCGGCTTTCCATTCCGGCGCGCGGCGTCGTGACGATCGTACAGCAAAAATAGGGACGGCCTAGTCGACGAGATGCGTTGCGTGCGTGACGGCGGCGCCGGCGCGCAAGGCGGCGGTGATGAACCCGGCTTCGGCGATTTCGGCGTCGGTGGCGCCCGCCTTTTTCGCGGCGCCCTTGTGAATTTCGAGGCAATAGGGGCATTGCGTCGTCATTGCGACGGCGAGCGCGACCAGCTCCTTGTATTTCACCGGAATGGCGCCGTCCGCGAGCGCCGCCTTGTCGAACGCCGCAAAAGCCTTCATCGCCTCAGGCGCAAGCTCGCCGAGCCTGCTCAGTTTCCTGACGTGCTTCATGTCGTACATGCCGGTCCTCCGTCGCGTGATGCGAGGGGCGCAAGCTACCTTCTGTCCGCCCGGCCCGCCAGAGGCTCGCGGCGGCGCGGCTTTTCTGTCCGGCGGGCGCCGCTAGGATGGCCGGAGCCGAAGATGGGAGCCGCGCGATGATCGACGACGAGGCGATACGCCTTTGGGAATTCCTGAGTTATCTCGTCACCGTGCTCGGCCTGCCGATCGCGGTTGTGACGATCTGGCGGGAGTTGCGCGCGGAGCGCGTCAACGAGGCGAAGGAGATCGAACAGCGAGAGGATGAAATCTACGTCGCGCTGTCGCAGCAATATTCCTCGCTCCTCGAAGCCGCGCTCGCCCATCCTGAGCTTGACGCGCTTGACGGTTCGTCGTCTTCAGACCTCTCGCCGGAGCAGCGCCGGCGCCAGTCGATCTATTACGAAATGCTGATGGCGCTGTTCGAGCGGGCGTTCATTCTTCTCTATGAAGACGCACCGACGGGCCAGGGCGGCCGGCGCTGGCAGTCATGGGCGGATTTCTTTTCCTACTGGCTGAAGCGCCCCGACTTTGCGCGTTATGTGGAGAATAATCTCCAGGGCGAGGACCCGGCGTTTGTTGATTTCGTCAGAAAAGAATTGGCGAAGCCGGCGGGCCCGGCCTAGGCGCTCTCTTCAAACTCCACCAGCAGATCGCCGTCCTTCACCTGATCGCCGGGCTTGAAGCGGAAAGACTTGACGATTCCGTCATGGGGCGCCTTGATTGCGTGCTCCATTTTCATCGCCTCCATGACGAGCAGAACGGCGCCGGCGGCGACGCGCTCGCCGTGTTTGGCTTTCAGCAAGGTGACGACGCCCGGCATCGGGGCGATCAGCGATCCTTCCGCCGAATGGCCGCCGAGCGCGCCCGAGAGCACGTCAGGATGCTGAATATCGACGTGATCGGCGCCGATGAAGACCCGTTTCATTCGCCCATGATCGATGACGCTCGCTTCAAACGTCTCGCCGTTCATGGTGAGGCGAAGGCCGTTCGCAGACGGCGCGCCCGAAAAGGAGAATCTGACAACGTCGCGCTTTTCCGCGCCGTCGCGCCGGCCGGCGGCCGAGGCGTTGGGATCGATTTCAACGTCAAAACCGGCGGCGCTTTGCGTCATGCGCGCGATCGCCGGTTCGCCGTCAAGCGTGATCCAGGCGACGGACTTCGCCGGCTTGTTGAGCCGGAGGCCGGCGAGGGAGTCCCACGGATCGCACGTCGCTCGCGCGCGCATTTCCAGATGGCGCGCCAGCAGCGTCGCGGCGACGGCGCGCTGCTCGATCGCAGGGTTGGCGAACAACGACTCGCGATGCTCCTCAATATAGCGGGTTGAGACGTCTCCGGCGATGAAATCAGGATCGGACGCGAGCCGGTGAAGAAATCGCGCGTTCGTCTCGATGCCGCCGACGCGGATTTCGGCGAGCGCCAGACGAAGCCGGGCGAGCGCTTCCTCGCGCGATTGACCATGGCGAATGATCTTGGCGATCATCGGATCATAGAAGGGCGTGATCGATTGCCCTTCCTCGGCGCCGGAGTCGGTGCGCGGTTCCTGCGGCAGGCGCAGCGTGGTCAGGGTTCCGATTGACGGCGAGAAATTATTATCGGGATTTTCCGCGTAGAGCCGCGCCTCGAAAGCCCAGCCCCGTTCGCGGATCTCCTCCTGCCGCAGCGGCATCCCTTCGCCGGCCGCAATGCGCAATTGCCACTCGACGAGATCGACGCCGGTGATCTCCTCAGAAACGGGGTGCTCGACCTGAAGGCGCGTGTTCATCTCCATGAACCAGACGCCGTCCTTGCCGTCATAAAGGCACTCGACAGTGCCGGCGCCGCGATAATCGACAGCCTTGCCGGCATTGACGCCGATCGCGTGCAAACGGGCGCGGACATCCGCCGGAAGGCGCGGGGCGGGCGCTTCCTCAATGATTTTCTGATGCCGGCGCTGAACCGAGCAGTCGCGCTCGAAGAAATGAACGACGTTTCCCTTGCCGTCGCCGATAATCTGCACTTCGAGATGGCGCGCGCGGGGAATGTATTTCTCAACCAGAATGCGGTCATCGCCGAAGGAATTCCTTCCTTCGCGTTGCGCGCTGGCGAGCTGTTCGGCGAGGTCCGCTTCGCGCTCGACGATCTTCATGCCCTTGCCGCCGCCGCCCGCCGTCGCCTTCA
>CALKYG010000485.1 GCA_938003575.1 uncultured Alphaproteobacteria bacterium | reverse complement strand
ATATGGCCCACCCCCTATTGGGACCCTTTTATGATTTGCCGCCGCTCGCCCGGTTCGCCGCCACGACGAGCGCTTTGACGGCGATGTCAAAGGGAACTTCAGGCAAAAAACGCTCCTGGATGGTCGCTGTAAACTCAATTAGACGCCATTCGATCATCACTGTCCCCCGGTCGAGGACCTTTCCAAGGACGTCGTTGAATTTATACCGGCCCTTGAAATCAGGGTGCAGTTCAACGATCCGCAGGCAATTTGCGAAGTCGAGCAGCAGGCGTCCGTGCTTGTCCTTGCGCAGGTTGGAGAGCGCCCATTGGGAGTCCCCGATATCCTCGCTTGGTATGTCGATTGCAGCCGCCTGCATCTTGGCCTCTCGTTCCCTGGGTTAAGGACGGAAGCATCGCCCCGATCATTTGGCATTCTGCGAAGAATGCGCGATAAATTCGTTTCAAATTTTATCGGATTGGTTTTTCATGAAGCTATACGGATATTGGCGGTCAAGCGCGACTTACCGGGTGCGAATTGCGCTTGAACTGAAAGGGCTCGATTACGAGTACGAGCCGGTAAACCTCCTGAAGGGAGAACAGCTCGCGCCGACGCATCTGAAACGCAATCCTCAGGGGCTTGTACCCGCATTCGAGACTGAGGAAGGCGCAATCATCACCCAGTCGCTCGCCATCATCGAATATCTCGAGGAGCGCTATCCGGAAATTCCGCTTTTGCCGCATACGTCAGAAGGGCGCGCAAGAGCTAGGGCGATTGCCGCGGTCATCGCCTGCGAAGCGCAGCCGTTCATGAACCTTCGTATTCAAAGCTACCTGAAAGAGGAATGTGAATTCGACGCGGATGCTGTGAAAGGCTGGCTCGATCGGTGGACCGGCGGCGCCATGGCTTCCGTAGAAAAGCTGATCGCCGAAACAAAAAGCGACTATTGCGTCGGCGACAGACCGGGCATGGCAGATGCATTCCTGGTGCCGCAAGTGTTCGGCGCCCAACGTTTCGGCATCGATTTGGCGCGGACGCCGCGAATCATAGAAATCTTTGACCGTTGCAACGCACTTGAGCCGTTTGTCCGCGCCCATCCTAAGAACCAACCTGACGCCGTAAACGTCTGAATCGAAACTCAATGAAACCGATCATTTTCGCCATCGGCGACAAAAAGCCGAAAATACATGCAAAAGCCTTCATCGCTCCCGGCGCCGTCATTTGCGGCGATGTGGAAATCGGCGAAGACGCTTCTGTCTTGTATGGCTGCGTCCTGCGCGGCGATTCAAACAAGATCGTCGTCGGCAAGGGGTCCAATGTCCAGGACGGGACTGTCATTCATGTTGACGCGCCGGAAATCGGCGGCCTGCCGACGATCATCGGCGCGAACGCCCTCATCGGCCATAAGTGCATGCTGCACGGCGCGACAGTGGAAGACGAAGGGTTCGTCGGCATGGGCGCAACGATGCTCGACGGGTCAGTTGTAAAAACCGGCGCCATGCTCGCCGCCGGCGCTTTTCTTTCGCCGCGAAAAATCGTGCCTGCGGGCGAGATGTGGGCCGGCATGCCGGCAAAAAAATTCCGCGACCTTCGCGATGGCGAAAGCATGATGGCTTTGATTGGCGCACAACACTATGTTCACGAAGCGCGCGCGCATGCGGCGGCGCTCCTTGAGCGCTGAAAAATTCCCGAGAATCTCCAACAAAGGAAGCCGGAAATGAAAGAAG
>CALKYG010000484.1 GCA_938003575.1 uncultured Alphaproteobacteria bacterium | reverse complement strand
GGGCGGCTGCATGCTCGTTCGTCGTGAAGCCCTCGACGCCATTGGTGGCGTCAATACGATCCGCGGCAGACTGATTGACGATTGCGCGCTTGCAAAAACGATCAAGAACTCCGGCAGACCGGTCTGGATTGGCGTCGCAAACGATGAAGCGATTTCGCTGCGCGATAATCGTTCGCTTTCCTCGATCTGGTCTATGGTCGCGCGTACGGCTTTTGCACAGCTTAATCATTCATGGACGCTTCTCGCCGGAACAGTAATCGGCATGCTCGTCCTGTATCTTGCGGCGCCCCTGATCGCGATTTCCTATCCGCTCCACAATAACGAATTCGCTGCGGCGATTTCGGCGGCGGGCTGGGCGCTGATGGCCGCCACTTATCTGCCTGTGGCGCGCGTTTACAGACAGGCGCCGGTAAAGACCCTTCTCCTGCCGGCCGCCGCCTTTCTGTACACGCTCATGACGATCACATCCGCGCTGAACCACGCGCGAGGCCGCGGCGGCGCATGGAAGGGCCGCGTTTATCCGGCTTAATTAAACGGCGCCCTTCTTTGACAACCAGTCGAGCGCGGATTGCAGCGCGTCCTCAAACGGCGCCGATTCCCAGCCGAGGTCGGCCTTCGCCTTGGCGCTCGAAAATTCAACCCGCCGGCCGGCAAGCCGAACGCCGGTCAACGGCGCTCTCGGCGCCTTTCCGGTCAGACGCGCAATGAGCTGCGTATCAATGATGCCGGCTAAGAGCGCGATCGAATAGGGCAGTTGAGCGCGCGGCATCCTCCGGCCGGTCTTCGCTTCCAGTGTTTCTAGGAGACGCCGCATCGTGACATTCTCGCCGGCAAGCAGATAGCGCTCACCACGCGCGCCCTTGTCACGCGCCGCGATCAAGCCTTCGGCAAGACTCTTCACATCGACGAAATTGAATGTGCAATTGATCGTCGCCGGCGTCCTTCCACGGAGCAGATCAATGATCAATCGCGTCGGGGGCGTGAAACTTTCGTCGCCCGGCCCGAGCGGTTCGGTCGGCGCCGCTATCACCCAGTCGAGGACAGAGCGCTCAACCGCCAGTTCCGCCAGCCGCTTCGATCGCGGATAGGCTCCGAGCATTTCGTCCGGCGAAAAGCAAATGCTTTCGTCCGCTTGGGACGGGCCGATTGGCGTCGACCGGCCGACCAGCGTCGTCAGGCTTGAGCAATGGATGAACCGGCGCACTCCGCAGCTCTCCGCAGCCGCCAACATGGCTTCCGTTCCGCCCCGGTTGATGCGGTCGAAAATCGCTTCATCGCGCGCCCAAAGCTGCGCATTGCCGGCAAGATGAAACACCGTGTCAACGCCCTCGCAGGCGCGCCGAGCAATTTCGCTGTCATCGACCGAGCCGACAATCGTTTCGGCGGCCTCACTGTGAACGAGATCGAGCACGCGCACGTTCTCACCGCGCAGGAAAAGCTTTTCGGTCAGATGCCTGCCGACAAATCCCGAGCCGCCGGTTACGAGCGACAGCGTCACCTGTCCAGCGAGTCCGGCTTGCAGACGACAATGCCGCGATCGAGCGCGGAACCCATGACCAGCAATCCTTCGGCCAGCAAACCCGCCGAAGCCGCCGAAAAGAACCTTCCCTTGTCGTCGTTGAACAGCAAAGAAATCTCGCCTGTTTCGAGATTCGCACTGACGATGCGGCTGCCGCTTCGGCCGAGTCCAAGCCGTCTCTGCGCGCCAATTGTCAAAAGCGAGGGATAGACGGCGGCGACAACCGATCCGTCCGCTGATACAGTGAGATTGTCGGGCCCCCCCGGCACGGCGATTTCCCGCGAAACGTCAAAACCGTCGCCCTCTTCTGCAAGTACGACAATGGACTTGTCGCGCGTCGACGCCAGCGCAAGTTGCCGCCCGGGCGCCGCCGCGACGCCATTTGCATGGCGCGCCCGATCAAACACGGTATCTCCATCGACCGTTTCAATGCCGCTTGCCTTCGCAGCCGCCAGATCTTCGATCCCGGCGCGCCAGCCGCAGGATCCATGGTCGAAAGAAACGAACGTGCGATCTCCGATCAGCGCGATATCGTTCGCAGAACACCGCGGCGCACCGCCGTCGCCGACAAAAACGGCCCCGTCCGCGCCTGCGCGCTCGATCCGCGGCGACACGCGCCAACGGCCGTACATTTTCTGGTATGATCGATTGACGAACGTGATTTCCCGCCGCGCCTCATCAAAGGCGACGCCATGCGGGCGCAATCCGCCCACCACCGTATCGCGGGAAACGATCGAAGAAACCGTCAATGAAGTTGCGTCGCCGGCCAGGACATCGAGCGGAACCGAATAGATGCCGCCCTCATCAAGGCGCCCGGCGCCCCTCGCCGCCTGCCGCTCGACCGCCCGGCGATCATAGGCCGAGATGATCACATGGCGCATCGCCGGATCGAAGGTCAGGTCCTCCGCGCCAACGACAGCCTTGCCGGTCGAGGCGTTGATGAGTGCGACCCGTCTGCATTGATCCAGCGAATAGACGGGCTCGCCGTCGACTTTCTCGGCGCATGCGGCAAGCGCGAGCGCAGCCGCCGTCACAATTTTAATGCGTCCAGACACAGAGCCCCCCGGCCTCGATATTTCCCGACCAACTCTCCCGGTCACCGGCCGGGCCGCCCGTACCCCCATCTCTCGATAAAGCGCCCAAGCCGTCCTTCGACCTTTAGAGCCGCCTCATCCGAATAGGCGAACTTATTCTTCTCGAAGCTCCTGATTGACGCAAGATAGGCCTCAAATCTGGGTCTCGCCGCCGCAAAGCCCGGCAATTCAAGCGCTTGATAGATGCGTTCGACAGTCCCTACGGCGTCCCGGTCGAGGTCTTCGTACGCTAGATCGAGATAAACGGGCGGCGCAAGGCCGATCGAGTCGCGGTCGAGCGCATCCATCATTCTTTCGTAGATGGATAATATAGTCTCGTCGATATCGACATGGGCGTAGGGTTGCAGCGCAAATTCGGCAAGCAGTTTCTTGTAGAAGTTTCGCATGGATACAAAAACTTCATATGGGTTGCGCCGGATGTTCACAAATTTTGCATCGGGAAACAGTTCACGCAGCGTGGCGAGCCGGCCAGTATAGACAGGGTTCTTGATGAGCAGTGTTTTTCCATCCTGCAATTTCGAAAGTTTGCGAAGAAGATAGACAAAGCGCCGCTTCCATCGCTCGATGTCGCTTGCCGCGCAACCGTTGAAGAAAAGCCCCCTCTCCAGGAACTCCGAAAACGCAT
>CALKYG010000483.1 GCA_938003575.1 uncultured Alphaproteobacteria bacterium | reverse complement strand
GGCCCAGGTCAAATCCGCCGTCTTGCTGGCGGGATTGGGCGCGGCCGGCGGAACAGTCGTCATCGAGCCGGCGCCGTCCCGCGACCATACCGAACGGATGCTCGCAGCGTTCGGGGCGGATATCCGCGTCCGTTCGGATCGCGACGGGCGCCGCATCGAACTCGCCGGCGGCGGCAGGCTGAAGGCGGCGCGCGTCGACGTGCCGGGCGATCCGTCTTCAGCGGCGTTTGTCGCCGCCGCCGCCGCCATCGTTCCGGACTCGGACGTTATCGTGCGCAATACGCTCATCAATCCGCTGCGCGCAGGCTTCTTCGCGACGCTGAAGGAAATGGGGGCCGACATCAGCTTTGAGAACCAGCGCACGGTTTCCGGCGAGCCGGTCGCCGACATCCGCGTGCGCCACGCGCGGCTGAAAGGCGTCGATGCGCCGGCGAGCCGCGCCGCGTCCATGATCGATGAATATCCGATATTGTCGATTGTCGCCGCCTTTGCGGAAGGCGAGACCAGAATGACCGGACTTGCGGAATTGCGCGTCAAGGAGAGCGACAGGCTTGCGGCGATTGAAGCGGGCCTGAACGCGAACGGCGTTGCGACCGAGAGCGGCGCCGACTGGCTGACCGTCAAGGGGCGCGGATCGGTGAAGGGCGGCGGCGTGGTAAGCACCCGTCTCGATCATCGCATCGCCATGAGCTTTCTCGTCCTGGGGCTCGCCGCCGACAATCCGGTCGCGATTGACGACGCCTCAATGATCGCCACGAGTTTTCCGACATTTGTCCCGTTGATGCGCGCGCTCGGCGCCGCGATCGCGGCTCAATGAGGCGGCGTATCGCCCGGGGGTCCGAATTCCAGCCCGTTTTCGGTGATTTCCGCGCCTGACGCGCTCCAGACTTCCTGCCCGCCGCGCCAGATCATTTCAACGGCGACGAAGAAAATGACAGCGAGGCCGACAAACGCGATCCAGCGGTGACGTTCAAGCAGACGCGCGATGAAGGTCGCCGCAAACCCCATCAGCAGGATCGACAGCGCAAGCCCGAAAACGAGCACGCTCGGGTGCTCATGCGCCGCGCCCGCCACCGCAAGGACGTTGTCGAGCGACATCGATATGTCGGCGATCACAATCTGCGTAATGGCGGCGGCGAGCGATTTCCCTTTTGCGGGCCCGCCGGACGGCGCCTGTCCCTCCAGGACGTCGGCGCCTCGATCGGCGTGCTGCGGCCGCGCGAGTTCGCGCCACATCTTCCAGCAGACCCAGAGAAGGAGAATGCCGCCCGCCAGGAGAAGACCGACAATCGACAGCAAGGTCGTCGTCAAAAGCGCGAAGACGATTCTGAGGGCTGTCGCCGCAAGAATGCCGACTGCGATGGCGGTCCGGCGCTTTTCCTTCGGCACGCCGGCGGCGGCGAGGCCGATGACGACGGCGTTGTCGCCCGCCAGCGTCAGATCGATCAATACAACTTGCAAAAAGGCTGCGGCGAACTCGTGGGAAACGCCGAATGCGGAGAGATCCATATTGCCTGCCGTCTGCCGCACCTTTCCGGCGGGACCGCACATATGGCGTCCGCCGCGGCGATTTTCAAACCGGCGCCCTTGTCTGACAATCCGTCCTGACGCTAATGCGAGGCGCCATGCCGAAACCGGTCACCATCGCGCTCGACGGCCCCGCCGCCTCCGGCAAGGGCACGCTCGCCCAGCTCATCGCCGAGCATTATGGATTCGCCTGCCTTGATACGGGATCGCTCTACCGCGGCGTCGCCTACCTCCTTCTCCGGGACGGCGAGGATCCGGCCGACGAGGCCGCCGCGGAGGCCGCCGCCCGCCGGTTTTCACTGGAGGCGATCGAGGGCGCCGATATCCGCACCCGCGAGGTCGGGGCGGCGGCGAGCGTCGTTGCCGCGCAGCCCGGCGTCCGCAAGGCGCTGCTCGACTTTCAGCGCGATTTCGCCCGCCGCCCGCCCAAGGGAGCGAGGGGCGCGGTGCTCGACGGCCGCGATATCGGCACCGTCGTCTGCCCCGACGCGGCGGTGAAATTCTTTGTCGTCGCCAGCCCTGAAGTCCGCGCCCGCCGCCGTTTTCTTGAGCTTTCGCCGACAAGGCCCGGCCTGACGGAGGCCGAGGTTCTCGCCGACCTCAGGGAACGGGACGCGCGCGACGCCGCCCGGGCCGACGCGCCGATGGTCCAGGCCGCGGACGCGGAGTTGCTTGATACGACCCATTTGACTATAGAAGCCGCCTTCGCGGCGGCGCGCCGCGTGATCGACGGCGTTCTTCGGCGCTGCGAGAGCTGATCGGGCCTTAATGCAGGCTCAAATCCAGGGTCGGCTCTCCCGGGCGGTAAACGGAAAACGGCTCTTTGTGTCCGTCAAGCGCGATCGCGCCGCTCTTATGAACCTCAACCAGGCATTCATCGCCCGGGATTCGCAAGGTCCCGGGAAGACCGCCGGACGAACCGGTCGGCATTGAACGCTTATTCAGACAAGGACCGAATTTAACGTGGCTCAAACCCAGTCTTTCAACCCGACCCGCAAAGACTTTGCGGACATGCTCGAAGCGTCGCTGCTCGATCGCCAGTCTTTTGAAGACAGCGTCGTCACCGGAATCGTCACCGCCATTGAAAAGGACGTCGCCGTCATCGACGTCGGCCTGAAAACCGAAGGCCGCGTGCCGCTGAAGGAATTCGGCGCCGCCGGCCAGCCCGGCCAGCTCAAGGTCGGCGACAAGGTCGAAGTCTTCGTCGAGCGCATCGAGAACGCAAACGGCGAAGCCGTCATCAGCCGCGACAAGGCGCGCCGGGAAGAAGCCTGGGACCGTCTCGAAGAGCTCTTCAAGCAGGAATCGCGCGTCGACGGCGTCATCTTCAACCGGGTCAAGGGCGGCTTCACCGTCGATCTCGGCGGCGCGGTCGCGTTCCTTCCGGGCAGCCAGGTCGACATCCGCCCCGTGCGCGACGCCGGGCCGCTGATGAACATTCCGCAGCCGTTCCGAATCCTCAAAATGGACAAGCGCCGCGGCAACATCGTCGTCTCGCGCCGTTCGATCCTCGAAGAGGATCGCGCCGAGCATCGTCAGGAAGTCGTCCGTGAACTGAATGAGGGCGACGTGCGCGACGGCGTCGTCAAGAACATCACCGATTACGGCGCCTTCGTCGAACTCGCGCCGGGCGTCGACGGCCTCCTCCATGTCACCGACATGTCGTGGAGCCGCGTCAACCACCCGTCGGAAGTTCTGGGCGTCAACGACACGGTCAAGGTCAAGATCATCAAGATCAACCCGGAAACGCACCGCATCTCGCTCGGCATCAAGCAGCTCCAGCCCGATCCGTGGCAGGGCGTCGCCGCCAAATATCCGGTCGGCGCGAAATTCACAGGCCGCGTGACCAATATCACCGATTACGGCGCCTTCGTCGAACTGGAACAGGGCATTGAGGGCCTGGTCCACGTTTCGGAAATGAGCTGGACGAAGAAGAACGTCCATCCGGGCAAGGTCGTTTCGTCCTCGCAGGAAGTCGAAGTGATGGTGCTGGAAGTCGATGAGGGCAAGCGCCGCATTTCTCTGGGACTTAAGCAGTGCCTGGACAATCCGTGGGAGCGCTTCGCCGAAGAGCACCCGATCGGCTCCGTCATTGAAGGCGAAGTGAAGAACATCACCGAGTTCGGCCTCTTCGTCGGCATCACCGACGACATGGACGGCATGGTCCACCTCTCCGATCTCGACTGGTCGAAGCCGGGAGAAGAAGCGATCAAGGATTACAAGAAGGGCGACGTCGTCAAGGCGAAAGTCCTCGACGTCGACGCCGACAAGGAGCGCATCTCGCTCGGCGTCAAGCAGGTCGGTTCCGATCCGATGGACTCGGTCGGCGCGATCAACCGCGGCGACGACGTGACCTGCACCGTCACGGCGATCGAACAGGGCGGCATCGAGGTTCAGGTCGGCGGCGAAGGGGGCCCGAAGGCGTTCATCCGCAAATCAGACCTCTCGAAGGACCGCAACGAACAGCGCCCGGAACGCTTCGCGGTCGGCGACAAGGTCGACGCGCGCGTGACGGGCTTCGACAAGACGTCGCGCCGCATATCGCTTTCCATCAAGGCGCGCGAAGTCGCGGAAGAAAAGGAAGCCGTCGAACAATACGGCTCGGCGGATTCAGGCGCTTCGCTCGGCGACATTCTGGGCGCCGCGCTCAAGGGCCAGAAGAAAGAATAAACGCTCGCCGCTCCGGCGAGGAACGCCCCGGCGGGAAACCGCCGGGGTTTTTTCTTTGCGCGAGGGCGCGGCGCGGCCGGAACGGCGGCTTCGGGCCTGATGCGGAGCGCAGGACGGCTCGAGTTCGTTCGGTCGATTCGACGGATCGCAAATTGAGGTCCGTCCGCCGCACGGAGCGTGCAGCGAGCGGCGATCGTGCTAGGCTCGCCGCGCAGCGAGGGAGGCCGCCATGCAAGACCGTGACCCCGAAGGCGTCAGATTGCCCATTCGAATCGACGAAACGAGCAACGGCGAATTCGCGCCCGTTCCGCTCGAAAGGCGGAACATCGCCGCGAATGAGGAGGCGCTCAAACGCGCGGACGCCCATGCGCGGCGAAAAGGGCTGCGCCGCCGCGATTTCATGATTTCGGCCTGCGGCGCGGCGACGACGCTGATCGCCATCAACGAGGCCAACGCCGCTGCCGGGAAAAAGGGCGCCAAATTCAACGTGCCGGCGGCGGCCGCGCTCGACGAGGACGCGGCGCTCGACGCGCTCGGCGGCAAGGAATTCATTTTCGACGTCCAGGGCCATTATGTGAATCCCGAAGGCGCCTGGCTGAAAGCGGCGGAAGCGGGCCGCGCGGGGTTCCGCGCCTTTCCGAACGCATGCATCGCCGCCGAGCCCGACGACGCGAAGGCTCTCAAATGTCTCGGGCCGGAAGAATTCATCAAGGATGTTTTCCTTGATTCCGACACCGACATGATGGTCCTTTCCTTCGTTCCCTCGACGCGCGCCAGCGAGCCGCTGAAAATCGAAGAGGCGGACGCGACGCGATGCATCGTCGACGCCATGGAGGGCGATCATCGGCTGATGCTGCACGGCCGCGTCAATCCGAACCAGGACGGCGACATCGAGGACATGGACCGTCTCGCCGCAGAATTTCCGATCGCTGCGTGGAAGACCTACACGCAATGGGGACCGGACGGCAAAGGCTTCTTCATGACCGACGACGCCGGCGAACGCATGATCGAGAAAGCGAAATCTCTCGGCGTCCGGAACATCGCGATCCACAAGGGCCTCTCCTTCGGTCCGCAATCGTTCGAACATTCAACCTGCGCCGATATCGGCGAAGCGGCGAAGCGCCACCCCGACATCAACTTCATTCTCTATCATTCCGGCTTCGACATTCCGACAAAGGAGGAGGCGTTCGCGCCCGGCGCCGGCAAGCCTGCGGGAATCGACGTTCTCTGCCAGTCGCTGATCGACGCCGGAATCAGTCCCGGCTCGAATGTCTACGCCGAACTCGGCAGCACATGGCGCTTCTTGATGCGCGATCCGGAGCAGGCGGCCCACGCGCTCGGCAAGCTCATCCATTATTGCGGGGAGAACAACGTCCTCTGGGGCACGGATTCGATCTGGTACGGATCGCCGCAGGACCAGATTCAGGCGTTCCGCGCCTTTGAGATCAGCGAAGAGTTCCGCGAACGCTTCGGCTACGCGGAAATGACCCGCAAGCTCAAGGCGAAAATCTTCGGCCTCAACGCGCTGAAACCCTATGGGATCTCCATCGACGAGGCGACGCGGCGCGCGAGCGCCGACAGCGTTGAACGGCGGCGGCGCGCCTATCTCGAACGGGCGAACCCCTCTTTCGCGACATACGGCCCGAAGACAAGGCGCGAGTTTCTCAATTTCCGCGCAAACGGCGGCTGATCAGACCGCCCGGCGCCGGCCCGGCCGGCTCTTGGCGCAAGGATCGAATTCCGGCTAAGCCGGTTTTGACGAAACAGAGCGGCGGGAATGAACGGGCTTGCGGATAAACCGATTGCAGTGATGGGGATGTCTGGCGTCGGCAAGACGCGCATCGCCTCCATGCTGCGCAAGGAAGCGGACTGGTTCCACTATTCCGTCGATTACCGCATCGGCACGCGCTACCTCGGCGAGGCGATCGCCGACGAATTCAAGCGCGAGGCGATGAAGAACCCGATGCTGCGCGAGATGCTGCTGACGGATTCGATCTATATTTCGTCGAACATCACCTTTGAAAATCTGAGCCCCCTTTCCGCCTTTCTCGGCAAGCCGGGCGATCCGAATAAGGGCGGCATTTCTTTCTCGGAATATCTGCGCCGCCAGCGTCTGCATCGGGAGGCGGAGATTTCCGCCCTCAACGATGTTCCCGCCTTCATCGAAAAGGCGCGCGCGATTTACGGCTATGAGCATTTTATTTGCGACACCGGCGGATCGATCTGCGAGGTGGTTGATCCGGAAGACCCGAATGATCCGGTGCTGAAGGTTTTGTCGGCGGCGTGCCGCATCGTCTACATCGCCGGCGACGAGACGCATGCGGACGCTTTAAAGGCGCGCTTCGCGAAAGCGCCCAAGCCCATGTATTACAATGAGGCGTTCCTGAAAAAGATCTGGGCGGATTATCTCGGCCGGAAGGGCGTCGCCGAGAATGAAGTCGATCCCGACGATTTCATCCGCTCGGGCTTTGCGCAGCTGATCGACTGGCGCCGCCCGCGCTATGAGGCGATCGCCAAAAACTGGGGCGTCACAGTAAGCGCGCGGGAGATTGAAAAGGTGCGGACGCCGGCGGCTTTTTTTGATCTGGCGGCCGGCGCCTGACGCGGCGCATCCTCACCAGATCCCCTTGCCCGATCCCGGCAGTCCCAGATCCTTCCACATCGCGTCGACGCGTTTGACGACATCGTCATCCATGCGGATTTTCGTTCCCCATTCGCGTTTCGTTTCGGGCGGCCATTTGTTCGTCGCGTCGAGGCCGATCTTGGAGCCGAGCCCGCTCTCGGGCGAGGCGAAATCGAGATAGTCGATCGGCGTATTCTCGATGATCGTGATGTCGCGCGCGGGGTCCATGCGGGTCGAGATCGCCCACATCACGTCCTTCCAGTCGCGGGCGTTGATGTCGTCATCAACGACGATGATCCATTTCGTGTACATGAACTGGCGGAGGTAGCTCCACGCGCCCATCATCACGCGCTTGGCGTGACCGGGATAGGCCTTCTTCATGCTGACGACGGCGATGCGATAGGAACACCCCTCCGGCGGCAGCCAGAAATCGATGATTTCCGGGAATTGCTGGCGCAGCAGAGGTATGAAAACCTCGTTCAGCGCCTCGCCCAAAACGCTTGGTTCATCCGGCGGGCGTCCTGTAAAGGTCGACAGGTAAATCGGATCACGGCGCATCGTGACCGCCGATACGGTGAATACGGGAAACTTTTCGACCGAATTGTAATAGCCGGTGTGATCGCCGTAGGGCCCCTCGTCGGCGTAATCGTCGAGCGACACATGCCCTTCGAGCACGATTTCAGCTTCCGCCGGGACTTTCAGCGGCACAGTCTTGCAATCGACAAGCTCCACCTTCCGACCACGGAGCAATCCGGCGAAGTGATATTCCGACAAGGTGTCCGGAGCCGGCGTCACCGCGGCGAGAATTGTACCCGGATCGGCGCCGATGACGGCGGCGGCCGGCAGCGGCTCGCGGTTTTTTTCTTTCCAGCGGCGGTGATGCTGCGCCCCGCCGCGATGGGCGAGCCAGCGCATGATCGTTCTGTCCTTGCCGAGGACCTGCATCCGGTAGATGCCGAGATTGAAATCATCCTCGCCCTTCGCCGTCGGCCCTTTCGTGACGACAAGCGGCCAGGTGATCAGGGGCGCGGGCTCCCCCGGCCAGCAGGTCTGCACCGGGAGTTTTGAGAGGTCGATGTCATCGCCCGTCAGGACGATCTCCTGACAGGGCGCCGTTCCGAAACCGCGGGTCGCCGGACGCATCGCCATCACGGTTTGCGCCATGGGCAGCATGCCGATCGCATCCTTGAGGCCGGCCGGGGGCTCGGGCTGCCGCAGGAAAGCGAGCGTTTCCCCGACCTTTCTGAGCGCGGCGGAATCCGTCCGCTCCTCCCCGCCGAGGGTGACGCCCATCGCTGCGCGTTTGACCGAGCCGAATAGATTGACAAGGACCGGGATCGGCGAAATCGACCCGTCCGCCATCACCGGTTTTTCAAAGAGGACCGCCGGTCCCTTTTCCGCAAGAAGGCGCGTCTGGATTTCCGTCATCTCGAGAACGGTCGAGACAGGATGAGCGACGCGGACAAGCTCGCCGGCCGATTCGAGCTTGCCGATGAAATCGCGGAGGGATCTGTAACTCATGCGCGCGCCCGGACTTTCTTCCGGCCCACCTTTAGCGACCCGCCCGCCGCCGCAAAAGACCGAACCGCGCCGCGGCGGGAGTCGGTTCGTCGCTGACGGGAACGTGTTCGCCGCTTTTTGCGAATATTGCGGCGAAGATACTTTACGCTGCCGCCGCGCGTCCCTAATTCTGACGTCATTCGACGTGACGCTGACGATCCGGTGTGGCGCAGTCGGGAGCGTTTCGTCTCATGTTGCCTATCTTCCATCAGCTCATTGGCGGCGTGCTTGTCATTTCGGGCGCCATCTTGACCCCGACGCCGATCCCGTTCGGCCTCATCATGCTGACGGTCGGCCTCGCCCTTCTCGCCCCCTATATGCCGCCGGTCCAGGCGCTTGTGCGCCGGATCCGCCGCAACTGGCCGAATATCGACCGGTCGCTGCGCCGCCATCGCGACCGCTTTCCGCCGGTAATCCGCACGACCATCGATAAAACCCATCCCGACATGGCGGCGGCGGAATAACCCCCGATTGAAGACCCGCGCGCGCCGGGCTAATCCCCTTTCCATGCGAATATCGATTATTGAGACCGGCGCGCCGCCGGACCCGCTCGCCGCCAGGCATCCGACCTATCCGCTGATGATGGAGCGGATGCTCGCGCCGCTGGCGCCTCATTTTTCGTTTACGTCCTGGCCGACTTTTCGCGACCGGTCGCTGCCGACAATTTCCGATTTCGACGGCCTTCTCATCACCGGTTCTCCCGCCGGCGTTTACGAAGTCCATGACTGGATTGCACCGCTCGAAGAGCTCATCCGGGCGACCGCCGCCGCCGGCAAGCCGCAGGTCGGCATCTGCTTCGGCCATCAGCTGATGGCGCAGGCTTTCGGCGGCGAAGTGAAGAAGTCCGACAAGGGCTGGGGCGTCGGCGTTCACCAGTATGACGTTACGGCCGACGCGCCATGGATGATCCCGGCGCAGGGGAAGATCTCCTGCGCGGTCTCGCATCAGGACCAGGTGACGGCGCCCCCGCCTGGCGCAAAAACGATCGCCGGTTCCGGTTTCTGCGAGTTCGGCGCCCTTGCCTATGCGCAGGGTCCCGCGATCTCGTTTCAGATGCATCCCGAATTCGACCATGACTACGCGTCTGACCTTATCAGGGTTCGGCGCAACCGCTTCGGCGAGGAACTGTCCGACGCGGGCCTTGCTTCGCTCAGGAAGGGTAGCGACCGCGGCGTCATGGCGCAATGGATCGTCAATTTCTTCGACAGCCGACGCTGAAAGCCCTTGCGCGCCGCGATCATCGGCGCGAAGAGCGCACAACAATTGCGTGGAGTGACGTCATGCCGGAGACGGCCGCGCCGGATGATCTCTCGGGACGCTATGGCGGACAAAGGTTCGCTGAGCGCCGCGCGGACTTCGATCGCGACGGGTATGTCATTTTCAATGAGGTTCTTTCCGCTCGCGAAGTCGAAACGCTGCGCCGCGCCCTTACGCCCTATCTTGAGCGCGATTTGCGCGGCCGCAACGGCTTTGAGGGACTGAAATCGAACCGCGTCTACGCGATGCTGGCGAAGTCGGCGGTCTTCGCCGATCTCGTGACGCATCCGCTGGCGCTCGCCTTCGCCGAGGCGGATCTCGGACCGGATTGCCTGCTTTCCGCCTGTCTCGCGATCAATCTCCATCCCGGGGAGGCGGCGCAGCCATGGCACTTTGACGACAGTCATTACGGCTGGCCTCGACCGCGCCCGTCGCTGGGCGTCTCCGCGTTCTGGGCGATCGACGCCACGACGGAGGACAACGGCGCGACCGAGGTCATTCCGGGGAGCCATCTGTGGGCGGACGAACGCCCGGACGGCGCGCTGACGCCGGAAGATTTCTCACACAGGAGCGGCGTCGTCGACAATGATCGGGGCGCTCGCGCCGACGCCGTGAAGGCGATCATGCCGGCCGGGTCCCTGATGATCGCAAAGGGAACGCTGTGGCACCGGGGCGGCGCAAACAGATCGACGGCCCCGCGCCTCATCGTCACGCCGCAATATTGCCCCGGATGGACGCGCCAGCTTGAGAACATGGCGCTCGCCGTGCCGCCCTCTCTCGCCCGCGCCTTGCCGCCGCGCGCGCAGGAGTTGCTCGGCTATTCTATTCGCCCGCCCTTCATGGGGTATGTCGACGGCCGGCATCCCAAACGCCTGATGGAGAACGAACGATGACGGACCTGACGCTGGTCATCGGCGACAAGAATCTTTCTTCCTGGTCGCTTCGCCCCTGGCTCGTAATGAAGCATTCGGGGATCGCCTTCAGCGAGCGCCTTGTGCGGCTCGACCTTCCGACGACGAAGGCCGAACTCGCCGACCTGTCGCCCTCGCTCAAGGTGCCCTGCCTGCTCGACAAGGACCTTGCTGTCTGGGACTCGCTGGCGATCTGCGAATATCTCAATGAAAAGTTCCCGGAAAAGAAGTTGTGGCCGGCCGATCGAGCGGCGCGCGCGACGGCGCGGTCGGTGTCGGCGGAAATGCATTCAGGCTTTCAGAATCTCCGCACGGTCTGGCCGATGCATTTCGTGCGCGAAAACATGCGCCACACAACGCACGGCATTCAGGACGACATCGCGCGCATTGCGGAAATATGGGATGGTTGCCGCCGGGATTTCGGAAACGGCGGGCGTTTCCTGTTTGGCGAATTTTCGATCGCCGACGCGATGTTCGCCCCGGTCGTCTCGCGGTTCGTCACCTATGGGCCGATATCGTTGCCGCCCCGGGCCGCCGAATGGCGCGACCTTGTCTGGTCGCTTCCGGCAATGAAGGAATGGGGCGACGGGGCGCGCGCTGAATCCGCCTGATCGCAGTTGCGGCGGACGGGCGGAGCCTCTATCTCCGCCCCCATGAAAGAAAGCGAAGCGCAGACCATCCTCAACGCGGTGCTGGACGGCGCAAAGCGCGCCGGCGCGGACGCCGCTGACGCCGTCCTTTATCATGCCGTTTCAAGCGGGGTTTCCTATCGCCTCGGAAACCTTGAGGACGTCGAACGCTCGGAGGGGCTCGACCTCGGCGTCAGGATGCTGTTCGGACGCCGGCAGGCGAGCGTTTCAACCACCGACCTCCGCAAGGATCAGCTGCAGGCTCTTGTCGAGCGGTGCGCGGCGATGGCGAAAGCGGCACCCGAAGATCCGTTCGCCGGCCTTGCGCCCGGGGAGCGATTGGCGCAGCCGCCTTTTCCCGATCTCGATCTCGGCGATTACGCCGAACCGTCGACGGAGATCCTGAAAGAACGCGCACGGGCGTGCGAAGAAGCGGCGCTGGCCGTCAAGGGCGTTGTCAATTCTTCGGGCGGCGGCGCTTCCTACGGTGAAGGCAGGAAATGGTTTGCGACAAGCCACGGTTTTTTCGGCGAGTCGGGCGGATCCCATCATACGCTGTCCGTCAGCGTCATCGCTGAAGATGCGAACGGCATGGAGACCGATTACGACTATGACTCGAAAACGCACTTCGCCGACATGCGGCCGCCGGAAGCAATCGGCAGGCGCGCGGGCGAACGCACCGTGGCGCGGCTGTCGCCGAGGCGCGTGAAAAGCCAGACGGCGGCGGTCATATTCGACAGTCGGCTTTCGAGTTCGCTGCTCAGCCATCTGTCAAGCGCGGTCAACGGCGCAGCGATTGCGCGCGGCGTGTCATTCCTCAAAAACAGGAAAGGCGAACGGATTTTTCCCGCCGGCGCGACCGTCGTCGACGACCCCTTCATCAGGCGCGGCCACGGTTCGCGCCCGTTCGACGGCGAGGGCGTCGCCGCGCAAGCGTTCAACCTGATCGACGACGGCGTCTTGACCGAATGGTTCCTGAATTCGGCGCAGGCGCGGCAATTGGGCCTTGAAACGAACGGACGCGCGACGCGCGGCGTTTCAGGCGGGCCGGGCTCCGGGTCGACCAATCTTTACATGAAGCCGGGCGCGGCGACCAGGGAAACGCTGATGAAGGACGCCGGGCGCGGCCTTCTTGTCACCGGCATGTTCGGACCGCAGATCAATTCCAATACGGGCGATTATTCGGTCGGCTGTTCGGGCTTCTGGATCGAGAACGGAGAGCCCGCCTATCCGGTCAGCGAGATCACGATCGCCGGCTCGCTGCTCGACATGTACCGCAATCTCGTCGCCGCCGACGATCTTGAATTCCGCGGCGCGACCAACGCGCCCTCCCTCCTTGTCGGCGCGATGACGATAGCCGGCGACTGAATTCACTTTTAACCGGAGCTGGAACGTGCCTCACAGACAGTTGCTTCATCTCGTTTTCGGCGGCGAGCTTGAAAACCTGGACGACGTGAAATTCCGCGATCTCAACAAGCTTGACGTCGTCGGAATCTTTCCGAGCTACGCGGAAGCGGAAAAAGCCTGGCGCGCCAAGGCGCAGGAAACCGTCGACAATGCGCACATGCGGTATTTCATCGTGCATCTGCATCGTCTTCTCGATCCGGACGGCGACGGGAAATTCTGATTGCCCGCCCCTCTCACCCGCGAGGAGTTCCAAACGCCCGCAGGGCGGCGGCGCGCAATGCGCGAATTCATGTTCGCCGATCATGCGATCATCCGGCGGCTCTATGACAACTCGCATGAGATTGCGCCGGGCGTCTGGCGCAGTTTTCAGCCGTCGCCGGAACGGCTTGCGATCTGGGCGCGTCGCGGTATCAGGACCGTCGTCAATCTGAGAGGTCCAAAACCAAGCGCCGCGCTGTTCCTGGAAGAGGAAGCCTGTGCGCGCCTGGGGCTGACGCTTGAGCATTTCCGCATTTTCTCGCGCGAGGCGCCATCGATTGAGACCCTCCGCGGCGCGCGCGACCTTTTTTCCCGTATCGACTATCCGGTTCTCCTGCACTGCAAGTCAGGCGCAGACCGTGTCGGCCTGATGTCGGCGCTCTATCTTTTTTTCTCGGGCGAAGCGCCGCTCGACAAGGCCTTGAAGCAACTATCCCTGCGCTACGGGCACGTGAAACAGGGAAAGACCGGCGTCATCGACGCCGCCTTTGATCGCTACATCGATCATGCGCGCAAGAAGTCGATTTCGCTCGCCGATGTCGACGCGTTTTTCGATTGGGCGGGTTCGCCCGCCTACGATCCGGCCGCCGTCAAGCGCGACTTCATCGGCAAATGGTGGGGTAATTTCCTGACAGAGCGGGTGTTGCGGCGGGAGTAGAATGCGCTACTCGACGATAATCGCGGCGCCTTGCAGCCGCGAGACGCGCGCGTAATAGCCGCCCCTGGCGATCAATTGATCATGACGCCCCGCCTCCACCGCGCGGCCTTTCTCCATCGCAACGATCAGATCGGCGCTGCGGATCGTTGCGAGGCGATGCGCAATGATGATGGTCGTGCGGCCGCTCGACAGGCGCGCGAGCGCGCCCTGGATTGCGGTTTCCGACTCCGCGTCGAGAGCGGACGTCGCTTCATCGAGCAGCAATATCGGCGCGCTTTTGAGGAATGCGCGGGCGATCGCGATACGCTGGCGCTGGCCGCCGGACAGGTTGCCGCCGCCTTCCCCGACCAGCGTGTCGTAACCTTTCGGCAGCGCCGAGATAAAGTCGTGCGCGGCGGCGGCCTTCGCCGCCTCGATGATTTCCGCGCGCGCGGCGCCGAGCCTGCCGAAAGCGATATTGGCGGCGACCGTGTCGTTGAAAAGAACGCCCTCCTGCGCGACAAGGGCGATGTTTTCGCGCAAGGAATGGAGCGTCGCCGACGCGATATCCTGCCCGTCAATGGAGATTGATCCCGCCTGCGGCTCATAAAAGCGAAGAAGCAGGTTGAAGAGCGTCGATTTTCCGGCGCCGGATACGCCGACAAGCGCAACGATCTTTCCCGCAGGCACGTCAAGGGTGAAATTCTCAAGCGCCGGCCGCGCGCCGTCGTAGGAGAAGACGACATTGCGAAACGAGATCGCCCCTGATGTCACTCTCAGCGGCGCGGCCCCCGGCCGGTCGACGATTGTCGGCGTCGCATCGATCAGGCTCAGCATTTCGTCAAGCGCGCCGAATCCTTCCTGCGCGACGGCGTTCAGCGTCGAAAGGTTTCGCGCCGGCTGCGACAGCATCAACAGCGCGATGATGAAAGAAATGAACTGCGGCGCATTGAGCGCGCCCGAATTGACCCGGATCGCGACAACCCCGACGACAATCGCCAGCGCAATCGATCCGACAAGAAAAATGAAGGGTTCATTGAGCGCGCGCAGCCGCGCCATTTTCTCAAGCGTCGCAAGACGCGCATCGAATCCCGTTCGGGTCGACTTGAGAATATGGTCTTCGAGATTATAGGCGCGGATGAGCCGCGCGCCGGCGACGGCTTCGCCCGTCGCCGCGGCGATTTCGCCGAGCTGCGCCTGCGCCGTGCGCGAGCTCTTGCGCAGATGCGCGCCGATCCGGGCCGCCGGCCACCCGATCGCCGCATAGATCGCGACGACGACGCCGAACAAGATCCAGTCATACCAGATCATGACGGCGCAAAGGGCGATAAGCGTCGCGAGGCTCCGCACGGCCGTCAGCGCGCGGGTCAAGGCTTCGCGCAGGACAGCGACGCCGTTCGTCAGCCTGGCGATCGACTGCCCCTGTCCGATGGCGCGCAGCTGCGCGTCGTCGATCGCGACCAGCTTGGCGAACATGTCGTTTTGCAGGTCCCTCAGCGAGAGGAGCGCCGCCGATGCTGACAATCGCGCCTGAAAATACTGCGCGGCGGCGTTGAGCGCGCCGAGCGCAACGATGACAAGCGGACCGATGACGCCGACATTCGTCGGCAGGCCGCCGATCGACGGGGCCTGTCCCGAAAGCGACGCGTTGATCCATTCGACGCCGGCCGGAATGGCGGCGGTCGTCGCCGCAAAGACCACGGTCGCCATGAGCGCGAGCGCGAGCTTTCCCCAATAGCGCGAGAGATATTCCCGCCACAGGCGCCCGGCGAGCGCGAGCGAGGAAACGCGCGTTTCTTTGACAAGGGGGTTGCGGCGGGCCACCGGTCTCGGCTTTCTAGGTTCGCCCGCCATTTTCGGGGCAAGCGCCCGGCTAGGCAAGCTGTTGACAGGAAACGGATTTCGAGACCGAAATGACGGGCGTCCCGCTTTCAAGAAGGTTTTTGCGCTCGGCTTTCGCCGGCCGCATCGCGAGCGGGATGATCGCAAGCTACATCCGGTTGGTTGAAGCGACATCCCGCAAGGAATTCATCGGCCGCGCGCACGCAGATGCGCTTTTGTCGAGCGGGCGCGGATTCATTCTCGCTTTCTGGCATTCACGCCTGTTGATGGGCCCCGCCCTGCGCGGCGAATCCCGAAAGCCGGTCCATATGCTCATTTCGACGCATCGGGACGGAGAAATCATTGCGAATGCGGTCAAAGGCTTCGGCGTCCAGTTAATCCGCGGTTCAGCGGCCGACCCGAAAAAGCCGGAACGGGACAAATCCGGCGTTCCGGCCGTTGCGGAAATGCTCGCCGCGCTCGAACAGGGAGCCATCGTCGGCATGACGCCGGACGGGCCGAGAGGACCCGCCGAAATCGCCAAGATCGGAGCGATCAGGCTCGCCTCCCGTTCAGGCGCGCCGATACTGCCTGTCGCCTATTCTTCATCCGGCGGGATCCGCCTTCGGACGTGGGACCGGTTTCTTCTTGCGGCGCCGTTTTCAACGCTCGCCTTTGCAGCGCGCCCGCCGATCCATATAGAACGGGGAGCCGAAGCGGCGGCGCTTGAGAGGGCCAGATTGCTGCTTCAATCGGAATTGAAACTGGCTGCGCAGACTGCCGATGAGGCGGTCGGCCGCGCGCCTTTGGACATGAGCGGGTTGTGACGGCGGCAAGCGCAGGCAAACAGGCGGTCGAGCCGTTCGGCGTAAGGCTTTATCGCGCCGCCAGCTGGGTGTCCGCGCCGGTCGCCGAACTTTTGCTCCGCCACCGGCTCAAAGAGGGAAAGGAAGACCCGGCGCGCATGCAGGAGCGCATCGGCCAGTCAGGCGTGAGACGGCCCGACGGCCCGCTCGTCTGGATTCACGGCGC
>CALKYG010000482.1 GCA_938003575.1 uncultured Alphaproteobacteria bacterium | reverse complement strand
GGGTCGTGAAGGCGCGACAGGATCCCGCCGTCCGCGAAGATCGTCGCGCCGGAAAGAAATGAGGCGTCGTCCGAGGCAAGGAACAGCGCGACGCGCGCGATCTCTTCGGGTTCAGCGATGCGCCCGAGCGGATGAACGTCTTCTAGCGCGGCGAATGCTGCGGCGTTCCCCGCAAATCCCTCCTTCAGCATTTTGGTCGCCGTCGCCGCCGGCGCGAGCGTATTGACCCGCACTTCCGGCCCGAGGTCGACCGCCAACGCGCGCGTCAGTCCATGAAGCGCCGCTTTGGACGTCGCATAGGCGACAAACCCCGGCTTCGTCGCTTGCGCGTGGACAGAGCCGATATTGACCACCGCTCCTCTCGCCGTCCTAAGATCAGGAAGAAAGGCCCTGACGAGCGCAAACGGCGCGATTACATTCACCTGCATCGTGTTGATGAAATCGGCGTCAGTCAGTTCCGCGACGCCGCCGAGCGCCTGCACCGCCGCATTGTTAATGAGCGCCCTGAGCGGCGCGCCGCCGAGGCTCCGGCGGACCTCGCCGGCGAACGCCGCAAGTTTCGGCTCATTTCCGCAGAATTCGGCAATATCGGCTGTGATAATCCTGGCCGCAGAGGACGGTTCCGGGGTCGCGGCGCGGTCGACGCCGATAACGGTCCAGCCATCCGCCGAAAACGCCTTCACAAGCGCGGCGCCGATCCCGCCCGCGCAGCCGGTGATGAGGACAGCACGGCTCATTGCTGCCGCGCCTTCAAAAGACGATCGATCTTCTCAATGGCGAGCCGGCTGACACGTCGAACGGCGTCGACAGAGTTTGATCCGTTGTGGGAGCCGAAAATGCAACGGTCAAATCTGCGCAGCGGCGATTCCGGCGCGAGCGGCTCGACCTCGAAAACATCGAGGGCGGCGGAATGAACGGTCCCGTCGCCGAGACCCTTCAGCAGAGCACGCTCGTCGATCACCGGGCCTCGCGAGACATTGACGACGCGCACGCCGTTCTTGAGCTTTCCCAGCAATGAGTCATTGAACATGTGCCGCGTGGCGGCGTTGAGCGGACATGTGAAAATCAGAAAGTCCGCCTCTCCGATCCGGTCCGGCCATTCCTCATTCTCGACCGGGATCCCCTCGGCGGGCCTGAACATCGGATCGTACGCAATCACTTTCGACCCGCAGGCGAGAATCCTTTTGGCCGTCTGCCGGCCGATATCGCCGAAGCCGACAATCGCGACTGTGCGTCCGGTCATCGAAACGCCGGCCGGCTTCGGCCAGCCGTTACGCAGCCTTATTTCGCGATCGATCAAATAGGTCTCGCGCGCAAGACCGAGGACATAGGCAAGCGCAACATCGGCGACTTCCTCGCCGAATACGCCCGGCGTGTTCTCAACAGGAACGCCGACATCCCGGAATGCGGCGAAGTCGACATTGTCCACGCCGACGCCCCATTTGACGGCGGCCCTGAGATTGCCTTTCGCGCCGGCGGTCACGACTTCACGGTTCGCGGGGTCGTCACCAATAATCCACCCTTCATAAAGCGGCACTTCTCCGACGAGTTCGGCGACTGTTTTCACCTGGGTCACTTTTCCGGGAACGCAGACCAGCCCCCTCGCGGCGAAAGCCTCTTCGAATTCCTCGATGAGACCGAGCGTCGGCGGGCAGGTTACGAGGACTTTCGGCGCGCTCATGATCAATCCTGCGGCAATGGTTCGCCGGCGGCGACGCGCAATAACAGGGACTCCGCCATGAACCAGTCCGATTGCTCATCAATGTCGACCGATTCAAGGCGCGGCGTCTCAAACAGCGCCGGCTTCTCGCCGATTCGCGCATTCGTTTTCGCGAAGGAGTCGCCCGTAAACAGATAGCAAACGTAATTTTCCTCCATAAAGGGCGGAAGGTCCTGTGTGCGGATGAGGTTTTTGGGGTCGTGATTTATCGGCGCGCCCTCCGGCGTGTAAAAGCGCGTTTGACGGCGGGTCACCGTGAACAGCGAATCCGCTTCACCCCTGTCTTCGGCCTTGGAGAAAGCCTCGATCATGCTGCGGATCGTCGCCGCGCTCAAAAGCGGGTTTGTCGTATGCGTGATCAGGTAATAATCGGATGAAACGTTCGCGATATCATCCGCGAGAACCAGATTCATCGAAACGAAATCCCCGCAAATCTCGGGCTTCCGATCGCGAATCATGACTTTGCCGTCATAGTCTCCGTCCGCCAGTCCATTGTTTGCGAGGATGCCTCGCGCATCGGTGTTGATGACGACGCGATCAATCTCCGGCGTGTCGCAAAGCGTATCGAGAATCCACCGGAACAACGGCTTTCCGGCGATCAGCCGGAAATTCTTCGATGTGACCCGCGCCGAATGCGCTTTCATCGGCAACAGCGCGGTGAGCCGCTTTGAACCCTTGATCACTTTGGAGCTTTCTTTTGAGAGACGGTCACTCGCCGATTGGTCGCCAGGTCGGTTTTGACGCTTCGCCCTGCGCCGCTTCCGCCCGCTTCTTTTTCGGCCGGGGGTAGTAATAGCTTTCCTTTTGAGCCCTCGACAAGATGCGGTGCTCGTTATGTCCGCGCCAGACGCCCCAATACTGCATAAGACGATAACCAACAATTCCGGGCGCCTCGTCGACAAACTTCTTCTGAGTCAACGCCTCGGAAAAGTCGTGAAAGACGGCGGCGGTGAAAAAGCGAAGGAAATCGCCGAAGTGAAAATGCACTTCCGGGAATATTTCACGCAACGTCAGCGCTTCCCGGTAATAGCGGCGCTTGGTCTGATTGAGCGTTTCTTCGTGGATATGGATGACGGGCGCATCAGCGACATAGCCGATCCTCCCGCCCTCTCGCTGCAACTGCTTGCCAAACACGAGGTCCTCAAGGCCGGTCGCCCCCTCATCAAACCTGAATCGCGACCAGACGCTTTTACGCATCGCAGCATTTGCGTTGTTCACGAACAGCTCCTTCTGCGGAATCTTGTCGTGGTCAGAATAATACTGTTCGAAAACCTGGTGTTCTGAAAATCGCGTGACGTCATGTCCGACTTGCCGGCCATATACATAGTCCGCGTCGCCGTCGGCGATCGGCGCGATCAGATTCTCCAGCCAGCGGTCGTGCGCAGGAATGCAATGGGCTGAGATAAACACAAGGATGTCGCCCGTCGCCGCCTCGCAGCCGTAATTGAGCGACCGACCGAAGGTGAAGTCGGCCTTGTTTATGTGGACGATCCGGCAGCCGCGCTCTGTTGCGATGGCAAGCGTATTGTCCGTCGAGCCGGAATCAACCAGCACGAGTTCAACGCGGCGGCCTGCTTCAAGAGCTTGCGTCTTGACGGCGTCGAGAGAACTCCCGAGCCATTTCTCTTCATTTAGAGATCTGTAGATGATGCTGACGGAGGCCGGGGCCATTTGGCGGCACGCGATGGTTACAAGTTAGGGCGCATCGGAGTCTTGCAGAAATCGGAGCCCTGCTCAACCGCGCGAGGCGAGCTCTTGTTTGAGCCGCTCAACCTCATCATGCAACCGCGCGATTTCGTCTTCGATCGCAAGCTTTGATATTACCGCGCCTTCGGACGCCCTGCCCGCCCCGTTGGAGATGTCCGATATCTGGCGCGAAAGATCGAGAACGTAGCCGCGCATCTTCATGGCGACAGCGGCGAGCCCGCCGCCCATCACCAGGACAGCGCCGCCGAAGAGCACGAATTTCGCCGCCGGGGTTTCGCCGAGGGCCGCCGCTGTCAGGGTGACGGCGGCCAGCGCCGCCGAAAATATCCCGATCTCCTTTCGCCTTCCGGCCGCGACTGCGAGCAGCGGCGCCAACCGGTCGGCCGCCTTCAATTTCGCCGCGGCCGGGACCGGAGCCGCCAATCTTGGCGAGACGCCGGCCGTTGCGCGGGCCGCTCCGTCGCCGAAGAAGTCCTCAAGGCGGCGGCGCGGGAAAATCTCGAGTTTGCCGCCGACGGTCGCGTTGAAGACATTGACGCCGATCGCGTCGAGCGCCTCCTTGGCGTACTTGTAGTGCAATAGCATTTTATCAGTTTGCGGATCATGCCACTTGCGTCCACGGCCGAAATAGGCGGCGTCGAAGTGATTGGCGTCGTCGTCCGCGGTCGATGTCAGCGCAATGCCGGATTCATCCCGCTTTGCCGTATCCGGAACGACATACTCGGTGTCGCATCCAATAAGAATTATTTCGGAAAATCCCATATAAGCGGCGATCTGCAACATGGTGATTGCGACCGTAAAGGGCTGAACGACCGCTTCATTTATATCATAGGAAAACATCGAATGCGGCGGATTGCTCTCGGAATTCGGGCGCTCGCTGAAATACCAGCGATTGTGCGCCGACGGCAAAATCATGCGCGTCGCCCGCTTTCGCCCCTCGCCGGAATGTTCCTGAAGAAGAGCCGGAAAAAATCCGTGCATCTGCGGATTCGACTTCAACATCGCGTCAATTTCAGGCGCGCGGTCGGGAAGCACTCTCGAATCAACGCATGTATAATACTTCGGACGCCAGGAGATCCGGTTAAAAAGGAGGAAGGCGGCGTTGCACGCAAAAACGGTTTCGTTCTCGAGCAGGGAAAGATTGGTCTTGTTCAGCGAAGGGCCGTTGCCCATGATGAAACATCTCTCGCCCTTGTGCCTGTTCCGGAAGGTTGAAAGATTGCTCGGCGCCAGCGCCATACCGTATTTCGCCGCATTCGGCCTCACCGCCGATTTTGTCCATCCGAGCGCTTCGCCCGAAGTGACTATCGCGGGATCGCAAATCGCATAACGCGGATCGGCGGAAATCGTCGTAGGCGAAAGCGCCGCTTTCGCCGATTGCGGGAGCAAGAGATCGAACGCGTTCCTGAAATCAGGGTCGAGATTTTGCAGCTCTTCGTCCAGAATTTCCTGCATCTCGCGTTCATAAAGATCGCGAAATTTGATCGAGCGCTGCCCCTCGCGTATCCTGAAACAGCCGAGATGCCGGTCGACGGAGTGAAGATCGGAATGGCGGAAAAACCGCCGCCACAAATAAAAGTCGTTCGCCACCGAATAACGAAGATCGAGCGCCCCGCCGGCCTTGTCCCAAAGCGCTTTTCTCCAGAACGTCGATTCCTGCTGGATCCATTTTGAATCGCCTGAAAGAAAGCGAAGGCGCGACCACGGACGAAGCGGGCCGACCCAGCCTATTCTCCCTTCTTCGTCCATGCTGGACGGACGCCCGGTGATCCATTCGATATCGGGCCGGCGGCGAAACAGCTTGTCGATGAAGGAAAGACAGTTCGGCAGCAGAATGTCGTCCGAGTTTATCCAGCCGAGGATGTCGCCCGTCGCCGCAGCGAAGCCCTTGTTGAGAGCATCAGCGTGGCCCTTGTCCGGTTCGACGATCAGTCTTGCAATCGAAGTCCTGAACCGCTCGATAATTGTCAGAGAATCATCCTTGCTCGCACCGTCGACGACGATCAGCTCCAGATCGGGATAGTTCTGGTCGACTACGGACTTTAAAGTCTCCTCGATAAACGCGGCGCCGTTGTAATTTGGAACAACGATGGAAATGCGGAGTCCGGGGCCTCTCTTCGAGCCGGTTCCAGCGTCAGTTTCGCGCAATTCAGTCAATTTCGACCGCCATCCGGCGCTAGACGCCGAGTTGCTCAAAAATTTCGAGGCCGCCGCGCTGCCACATTGCGAGACCCGGCGTATACCATGACACGAACGGCAGATTGATCACTGAGCCGCCGTAAATCCTGACGATCTCCTTTAAGGCCTCACTGACGCGGGCAGGCTCCCCGTCCCCCGAGATCGGATAGGTGTTATCCATCATAATCACAGCGCCCGGGGTCAGCTTCTTCTCAACCGCCGCGAATTCCGCCAAGACTGTTTCAAGCTCGTGCCCGCCATCAAGATACGCGAACCGGATCGACGGCAAGTTCGGAACTATTGTCGGCAGAATTTCTTGCGACGGTCCAAGATGAAACTCAACAAGATCCTCGAGTCCGGCGCGCGCGACGCGCCTTTTCGCCTTTGCATGATTTTTCGGGTCCAGCTCGATCGTGTGGACACGACCGCCGCGCCCCGCATCGCGGATCGCCTGAGCGAGCACGATGGTGGACGAACCCCAATTCGTGCCGGTCTCGACGATGACATTTTCACCTGCCGGATGAAGGCACGCGAGCGTCACATGATAAATAATGCCCCACGCAGGATGTCCGGGCGAAAGGCCGGTCTTGCCGACCCAGTCGCTCTCTTCGCTGACGCCCTTCTCAAGCCGGCGCAACACTTTATTCGGCAGCAGCGACCGGTCATATTCGGTTATTCTGAAATACTTTGGAGATTTCATGTCCGGGTCCGCGGCTTAACCGTTCAAAACTAACTCTTGCGCGAAAACGCTGACCACGTTTGCGGAAGAACGAATTGGCCCCAGGTCCGCGGCGAGCGTTCGCGCTCGATCGTGAACCCCTTTGTCGGCTGGCGATAGAGGAATTTGGGCCCGTCAACAATCGCAAGCACCGCTTCATAGGTTCCCGGCGCCAGGACGCCTGGCCCGATTGAAGCTTCCACCGCGCAAAGCCCGTGCGCGTCCGCTTCAATCTTGAAGCCGCTTTGCTCCGTCGAAAGAGCGGTCAACAGGGTCTCTTCTCCGTCCCGCCATAAAGGCGCCCCGATATTGAGGCGGTCGGCCGTCCGAAGCAGTCGAAATTCGATCGAAAGTCGGATTTCCTCGTTCCAGTGAAAGGACTCTCTTTCGGTTCCGTCATCGCCGACCCACATGCAGCGCACATCTGCGATGTCTGCCGTGTCGCTGTATCGTTCGCCGAGCTTGTCCGCGGTCGGCTCCGGTTTCGCGCCCGCCGAATAGGTCTGCGGCCTCGTCGATTGGAAATGGCGAATGGCGTCCTCCGGCTCACCCTTGAAATCGACCCGCCCGCGGTCGAGCACGATCGCCTCGTTGCAGAAGCGCGCAACATCCGTCATTGAGTGGGATGCAAATACGAATGCGCAGCGTTCGCGCAGGGCGCGCACCCGTTCGAGGCATTTCTGACGGAATTGAAAGTCGCCGACTGCGAGAACCTCGTCGATGACAAGCAGTGTCGGATCGACGAAGATGGTCGTCGCAAACGCAAGACGCATCCGCATGCCGGCGCTATAGGTTGAAAGCGGCGCCGCCAAAGCGTCGCCCAGTTCGGTGAACTCAGCGATCTCGTCATAGAGGGCGGCGACTTCCTCACGCGTCCTTCCGAGCGTTGCGGAACGCAGAAAGATATTCTCGCGCCCGCTCATGCGTCCATTGAAGCCGGCCGTAAGGTCGATCATTCCAGCCGTTTTGCCGGCGATCCGTATTTCACCCTCATCGGGCGGAAACTGGCCTACAAGCATGCGAAGAAGCGTCGTCTTGCCGGCGCCGTTGAGGCCGATGACTCCCATCGCCTCGCCTCGCTTCAGCGAAAAATTGACGTCGTGCAGCGCCCAGAATTCGCGCGCCTGCATTTCCCGAACGGCGAAAGGGCGGCCCCAGAAGGCGGCTTTGACGATCTCGGCTATGCGGTTCTGGGATTCCAGCGGGCTGCGCGAATAGAGTTTCGAAACCCGATCGACCTCCAGAATTGTGTCTGCGTGCATGAACATTACGCAAACCCGTTGAGGCGCTTTTCGCTGACGTAGAAGAAACGGCAGGCGAAAATGAAAATGAACGCCCCCGCCGCGCTGAAAATCGCCAACTCGACAGGGTGGCTGATCGTTCCGTTGACAAACAGCGTTCGTATTGAGTCAACAAAGACAAAAAACGGATTCAACGCCACGTAATCGGAAAGAAACGGCACCTCCGCAATCGGAAAAACGATGCCGCTCAAAAGCATGCCGTATTGAAGGATCATTCCGACGATTTTTGCGATATCACGGTAAGCGAGATTGAAGACGGCGAGTATGAGCCCGACTCCGGCGAAGAACAAAAAGGCGGAAAGCGCGACGAAGGGCGCCGCGAGGGCCGCCGCATGCGGAATGCCCTGGAATACCGCGAAGACGGCGGCCGCGGCGACCAATCGGACCAGAGTGTCAAAGAACAGCTGAGCGAATCCGACAATGACGAATCCGATCAGCGGCATCTCCGATTTGGATCCTTCGCGGATCTTGGATTCAACGGTCGTAATCGGCAGCATGAGGAAGCCGGAAAAAAGAAACCAGAGGGTCACGCCCATCGTCACCCAGACGACGCTGGAAACGCCTTCAAACGACGGAAACATCCGAAGGCCGCTGAGGAGCACCCAGACCGTGATGGGCACCACCGGCAGCAGGTAATTCCAGACGACGCCGAAACGCGTCAGCTGATAGGAATTGGCGAAATCGCGGGCGAAAAGCTGACCGATATGCCAGCGATTGCGTGCGACCTGGCCGGCGAGCGCTGCAAGCGCGCCCGTAAAAGTCGCCTTCTGCGCATCGCCGGAGGAATAGATTGTGACGGATTCGCTCATGGGCCGAGGACCATCAACGAAAAAGGGAATCGTAAGAGACCCGCTCAAAGACTTCGAGACGGCCGCCTACGGTGGCGTTATAGATTCTTCGGCCGGCCGCCTCAAAGGCGCTACGGGCGTTGATGTAAGCTCGTTCCATGCGATCGACGCGCGGATCGTGCCAGCGGTAGCCCTTTCCAAAATAACCGGGATGAAAGTGGTTTGGATCATCGCTCGTTGACGTGATCGCGCGCCCGTCGACCTTGGCTTCCTTCGGAATGGAATAGCTGTGATCGAATCCGACGAGGTGCACTTCCTGGAAGCCCATGTGATAAGCGAGCTGCAAAGCAATATAGCTTACCGTGCCGCCGACCCAGACGATCCTCGCCGCGTTTGTCGAGAAATGCGGGAAACCGGGATAGTTGCGGTAGTCGCAAGCCACATTGAGCCAGCAAACTTCGGGCGTCGGCTTCAGACAGTACCGCAGATAATGCCCGTACCATTTGTGCGGACCGCGCAGCGCATTGATCTCCGCGGCGCGGTCTTCAGCGACGAAAACGTCTTCCACGATATGATGTGTCGGAAGAAAGCCCATCTTCTCCTGATTGAGATAAATGGCGTTGACGCCAAACGTCGTTTCGCCTTTCAGCTTTGTGAGATCAACAAGATTCAGCGAGGGGCCATTGCCGATAATGAACGCGCGTTCGCTTCTATGACGGTTGCGGAACGATACGAGCTTCGCTTCATTCGGAGAAAGGGGAACGCCGCGCGCCGCCGAGTAATAGCGAAGGCGGCGCGCGAGCCGCAGCGGCTTCGGCGGGTTGTAGGTTTCCGGAAACGGCGCGACCGCCGGATCATCAGCGACCATCCTGCCGATCAATTCCTTCAGACTCATACGCTTGACCTCGGCGCCGGCCATTTGCTTTTCATCCTCGTGTTGAGCCGGCGGCGATTCTTCTTCGTTACTCAACGCGGCGACGGCTGGATTCGGCGCGGCGTTCTCCACCTCCGAAAAATCAGCGGAAAATGCAACCGGGCCGGGCGATCCGTCGATCGCCGCCGAAAAAGTCATGGTGAGGCTGCCGACTTCACCCGCCAGCAAACGCTTCAAAGCGGGCGGCGCGTCGTTAGACGCTAAATTCCGCACGAACTCGGCAGGCGACAGCCGCTCAGTCTCCGCCAACAAGCGAAGGACGCGCGCCAGCGACCCGTCATCATCAAACCGGAGAACCGCGTCGGTTATCTTTACCGGTTCGATGCCGCCCGAAGGGCTGCTTTCCCGCGTAAGATTTGCAGCCGCGCGCAGTCGAAAGGAGCCGGGCGCGCTCAGCTTCAGGTCGCTCAGCCGGGCGCACCCATTGCCGATCAACTCAAGTTTGAACTCAATATCGAAACGGAAATCGCAGCCGCCTGCGGCGGCGGTCAGCAATCGGGGCGAAAGGGACCGAAGTATGGATAAACCAGAGCCGGCGACGCTGATTGATTCGCCTGAGGGCCGGGAAATCGACCGCGCCCTGATTTTAAGGCCGCTTTCGCCGCTTAGCTCAAATCCGTCACCGAGCTCCGTTTGCTGAAGCCTTTCAGAAACCGGCGCCAACGCCCCCGCGATTCGCCGCACGCGATTGAGCAAAAGTTCAGGCGGCTCGTCTCGGGTCGGCAACGCGTAAATCGCCGCATTCGCGAAAAAGGCGATCAGGCCCGCGAGACGGCCCGGCGTTTTCAACAACTCGGTCTGTTCACGTTTCGCGAACTCGCCGAGCGTCACTGTTTCAACGGTGCGTCGCGCGATCGAGGCGAACGCAGCAACCGCTTCCCGCCCTTCGACATGCTTGCGTGCGAATGCGCCGGCCATCTTGCCCTGCGTTGCGCGAAGCGCGGCGACCGGGCGCTCGCTCAACCGCGCCGCAATGTCGTGAATCGCAATCGCGCGAGGCGCGCAAAAATGCTGGAAGCCGCGCCTGCGCGCTCTTAAGGAGAAATCCGCGTCTTCAAATCCGAACGGATTGAATCCTTCATCGTGAAAGCCGGCCTCGTTCACGAGCCCGACCGAATAAAAGCAGACGCCGCCCGGCGCGGAATCGACCGGCTGCGGATCGCCGCCGCTGAGAATCCAGCTCCACGCGTACTTCGCATGTCGAAGATGCGATTCGACGCCGGCCAGGCGCGGCGGCTCAACGCCGTACAGGGATTGAATAATCCGGTCCTCCGGCCCGCCGTCGTACAGATAGGCGCCGCGCCAATCGGCAATGCCCATATGATAGATGTCTCGCGCACGCCGGCGTTCCTTCGCGGAGAGCAGTCGGCGAAGGTCCGCACTCTCCGGCGTATCCACGGCGAGACCCTCGCGAATGCGCGAGAGATCGTCTTCGCCGAATATGGCGGCGCCGATCGCATGGAAATCGAGCGTCGCGGGCGTCAGAACGCCCGGGTTCCGTCCGGCGTCGGACAGACGGCCGTATTCCGAGGTCAGGACATCGACAAAATCCGGCGGCGCCAGAATGTCGTCGTCGATGGACAAAATGAACTCCGCGCCGCGAGCCATCGCCTCGCGGATAAGTCTGTTGCGGCCGCCCGCTACGCCGAGATTCCCGCCGGCTTCAATGATCTCTGCGCCGGAAACGTCGCGCAGCGTTTTTGCGAGTTCTGAATTGCTTTTGTCGTTCAGCAGGACAAGATGCAGGTCATCGGCGCGCCTGGCTTTCGCCGCGCTGTCGAGGGCGCAAAAAGCGTGCGGCAAGTCGCTCGCCTGCACCATCGTGACGATCGCGACTCTCGACATTCAGTTATCGCCACCTTCGATCTTGCGGCTCCCGGCTCATCCGCCCGCCGCGCCTAACCGATCAAAACAGGCGGGTCAAGCGTTGCGCCGGGATTTGAATTTCAGCCCTGTTTCAAGGGTTTATCAACGCGAAAGGCGGCGGTCCGGAACCCTTTGGCGACGAACGTCAAGGCGGGATCCGCCGCCGGTTCTCCATCCACGAACCTCTTGATGTCTGGCCACTCATTGACGTCGTAATCGTCAAAAAGAATGACGCCGCCCGGCCGAACCATCGTCCTATAGTTCTCAAAGTCGCGGCGCACGCCGTCGAAACTGTGATCGCCGTCGATCAGCAACACGTCATAGCCGGCCGATGCGGCGGCCGCGATAATCGCCGGGTCGTCGCTCATGCCTTGAAGAACCGAATAGTCGGAAGGCGGAACGCGGCAAGCCTCCATATTTCTATCAAAAATTGTTCGGGTGACCGGCACGCCCGTGATGACGTCGCCGTCGCCGCGGTCGTAATACCCCTCAAACGGGTCGATCAGCGTCAGATGAACCCTTCTTCCATATTCAGTGCAGATGCGATGGAAACAGGCGGATGCGACGCCGAAAAGCACGCCGATTTCAAGGATCCTG
>CALKYG010000481.1 GCA_938003575.1 uncultured Alphaproteobacteria bacterium | reverse complement strand
CCGCGGCGTCGATGCGACAACGGACGAGGCGCGGGCCTATTTGAAGCACGCAGCAGCGATGCGTCGCGCGGCCGGCGAGGAAAGCGACGACGAGGCGGATGAGGATGCGACGCCGCCGACCGCGCTCAGCCCTGAAAGGATCGCCCAGCTCGGCGCGGCGGAGCAATTCATCCTCACAGTGACGCAGAACGGCTACGGCAAGCGCTCGTCGTCTTATGAATATCGAACATCGGGGCGCGGCGGCAAAGGCATCATCGCCATTGTCGTAAATGACCGTAACGGGCCTGTTTGCGCTTCTTTCCCGGTGGAGGAAACCGACCAGATCATGCTGGTCACCGACGGCGGGCAGCTGATCCGCACGCCGATCAGCGGCATCAGGATCGCCGGCCGGAACACTCAGGGCGTCACGATCTTCCGCACCGGCGAGGACGAAAAGGTCGTGTCGGTCGAGCGGATTGAGGATATCGGCGAAGGCGAGGGCGAGGAATAGCGAATGGCGGCGCGCATTGGTCTTTATCCCGGCACTTTCGATCCGATCACGCTCGGGCATGTCGACATTATCGAGCGGGCCGTCAAAATGGTCGACGAACTTGTCGTCGGCGTCGCCATCAACCGCGACAAGGGTCCCTTGTTCGCTCTAGAAGAGCGCGTGGCGATGGTATCGAGCGAAATGGCGAAACTATCGCAGAAGTCCGGCGTGCCGATCCGCGTCGTTCCGTTCGAAACGCTGCTGATGAAGTTCGCGGAGGCGCAGAACGCCAATTTCATCATTCGCGGACTGCGCGCTGTTTCCGATTTTGAATACGAATTCCAGATGGTCGGTATGAACCAGAAGCTGAACGACGATATTGAAACCGTCTTCCTGATGGCGGATGTCCGGTATCAATTCATCGCCTCGCGGCTGGTAAAGGAGATCGCACGGCTTGGCGGCTCCATCGATGCTTTCGTGCCGCCTGCGGTCGCAGCCGCCCTCAAGGCGAAATTCGCCGGGAAATGACATGTCGGGAATTCGTCGCTCGTCGCCAAAGATTGCGGAAACTGGTCCCCGATGATTAGACAATATGGCAGGGTCGATGCTTTAGCGGGCGCTGAGACGCCGTTCGACGCCGTCTGGCTGGACATGCTGCATCCGACGAAGGAGGAGGAGGAAAGCGTTGAGGCGGCGTTCGGGATAGACGTTCCGACGCGGGAGGAAGTTCAGGAGATTGAACTTTCGAGCCGGCTGTATGTCGAGGGACCTGCCGTTTTCATGACGGCGAATGTGATTTCTCATACGGACGGCGACGACGCTGTCATTTCTCCCTTGACGCTGATACTGGCGAAGGAACGCCTGATTACGCTGCGCTATGAGGAGCCGCGGGCGATCGCCAATTACGCCGCGCGCTGCGAGCGCGGCCCGGTGCAGTCGGCAAACCTCGTGGCGGTCGGTCTGCTTGAATCGGTCGTGGAGCGTCTCGCTGACATCCTGGAGCGCGCCGCCCATGAACTCGATACGGTGTCGGCGGCTATTTTTCGCGAGCCTAGAAGCGAAAAGCCGGCGAGCGCGACGGCCGGAAAGCGCCGGACGCGCGAAAAGCCGAAGCGGCGCGATTTTCAGTCGGTGCTGGAACAGTTGGGCCGCAAGGGCGATCTCCTGTCGAAAATCCGCGAGAGCCTCACCTCGCTTCTGCGTGTCGTGACATTTTTCGCGGCGGCGACCAGCGCAAGCAAGCCGGGAAAGGAATTTGAAACCCGCCTCAAATCCTTGACCCGCGACATCCAGGCGCTCACCGATCACGCCGGCTTCATCAACCAGAAGAACAATTTTCTGCTCGAAGCGACGCTCGGAATGATCAATATCGAGCAGAACGCCATCATCAAGATTTTCTCGGTCGCAGCCGTCGTATTTCTCCCGCCGACGCTGATCGCTTCGATTTACGGCATGAACTTCCGGTTCATGCCTGAACTGGAATGGCCCTTCGGCTATCCTTTCGCCATCCTTTTGATGGTCATATCCGCCATCCTGCCTTTCTATTTCTTCAAGCGGCGCGGGTGGCTATAGATCCGACCGGGCCTTGACAGGGGCGGGCGGTTGTCGAACGACGGTCACAATTCGGGGCTAGCGGGGTCGCATGGACCAGGGAGTGATTTCGATGCGTACAGTAACGGCTTTGGGATTATCGGCCCTGCTTGCAGGTCCCGCGCTCGCCGCCAAGGACCCGCCGCCGAACCCGGCGCAGGCGATCATCGACGCGCCGGCGGACGCGTGGCGCGACGTCGACCTGGAAAACATGCTGGTCATCGAACTGCCCGCAGGGCCGCTCTATATCGAGATGAGGCCCGATCTCGCACCAAAGCATGTCGAGCAGATAAAGACCCTCGTCCGCGAGAAATTCTATGACGGCCTCACCTTTCATCGCGTCATCGAAGGGTTCGTCGCACAGGGCGGCGATCCGAAAGGCGACGGCACGGGAGACTCGCATCTTCCGAACATTCCGCCGGAATTCGTCCACGACACGCAGGAAATTTCACATTTCACGGTGATCGGGCGGGATCGTCAGGCGGCCCGGATCGGCCTCATCGACGGCGTGCCTGCGGCGGCGGAGCCGGAATCGCTCCGGTCGCTTCGCGCCGACCGCCGCGTCAATATATGGGGCGCGCATTGCCCGGGCGTCATGTCGATGGCGCGGGCGACCGACCCTGGCAGCGCCAACAGCCAGTTTTTTCTGGTCATCGGCGACGCGCGCTCAAGTCTCGATTCCCGCTATACGGTATGGGGATGGATCCTCGACGGCATGAACAACGCCCGACGGATCGAGCGCGGCGAACCGCCCAAACGCCCGACGCCGATCGTTCGCATGCGGATCGCAGCGGACCTGCCGGCTGAAGAGCGGCCGGACATCAAGGTGTTGAAGTCGGACAGCGCCGCGTTCCTTCAATATCTGAAAGACATGGACTATGTCGATGAAACGGGTTTCGTGAAGGACCTCTGCGACATCTCGGTGCCGAGGAAAATACGGGGAAAGATCCAGCTATGACCGAAAGAATGATCCTGACGCTCGACACCGGTCCCGTGACGATTGAACTCCTTCCCGATGACGCGCCCCTGCATGTCGCGCGCATCAAGGAGCTCGCGGATTCCGGGTTTTACGACGGGCTGAAGCTGCACCGGGTCATCGAAGGATTCATGGCTCAGATGGGGTGCCCCAAAGGCAACGGAACGGGCGGATCCGGCAAGAAGCTGCCGGCCGAATTCAACGACGTGTCGCATCAGCGCGGCGTCTGCTCAATGGCGCGCTCGTCGGACCCCAATTCGGGCGACAGCCAGTTTTTCATCTGTTTTGACGACGCCTCGTTCCTCGACCGCAAATATACGGTCTGGGGCAAGGTCGTCGAAGGCATGGAAAACGTCGACAAGGTTCAGCGCGGCGAGCCGCCGCGAAATCCATCGAAGATCGTGACGTTCAGGACGGCGGCGTAGAATCTCCGCAGCGGACACCCAGAATCACCTGAGAGTGGCGTCCTCGAAGATGTCGCGGGCATTGGCGCGCCGACTTCGATCTTCGTTGCGTCGAGAGCATTCCACCTATTCACATGGGGTTCCTCTATGAATGGCATCATCGGCCGCTTTACGACCTTCGACAAACTGATCGCGACGAGCCTCATCAAATTCATCTACTGGGTAGGGATCGTTGTTATCATCGTCGGCGCCCTGTTCGGCGCATTCAGCGGTTTTTCCCAGGGATTCATGACGGGACTGGGGTCGCTCGTGGCCGCCCCGATCTTCGCAGCGCTCAGCCTCGTGTTTTGGCGGTTTATCTGTGAACTCTATATTGTAATCTTCGGCATGTATGACCGACTCGGCGAAATCAGCGCCAAGCTCGACAAATAGGACGCCTCCGGCGCGCGAAGGCCGGTTGACGGGTGCGCCCGCCGGTCCCATTGGCGGCAGGGGAGCGGGCGCTGAGAAGAGAGTCGATCAACAGGCCGACGGTCTTCCAGTTGAGCCTCGAAACGAGGCGCTGGCCATTCGGAGCGCTTGTCAGGGTCAATTCATGATCGCCGCCGGATTCGAGAATTGCAGACCTGATCTTTACGAGGCGGCGCTGGCGCTTTTTGACGCCAATTGCCCGGCATTTTTCGCACCGAACGAGCGCGAGGACTTTGAGAGATTCCTTTTGGATTTCGGCGCGGACTATCGCGTCGCGATCGACGGGGAAAAGGTCCTTGCGGGGTTTGCGCTCCAGACGGCGTCGGGGCGCCGCGCCCAGATCAGATGGATTATGGTTCACCCTGAGGCGCATGGCGCCGGGTTGGGGCGGCGCATGATGTCGGACGCCGTTTCGCTGGCGAAGGAAGCGGGGGCTCTAACGATCGACATCGCCGCCAGCCACTTATCTGCCCCGTTTTTCGCGAGGTTCGGCGCTGTTGAACGCGTGCGAACGCCGGACGGGTGGGGACCTGGCATGCATCGCGTCGACATGACGCTGTCTGTTGCCGGCTAAAACGGCGCGGCGCGCGCGATCAGCGTCCCGGCGTCGAACATCGCATCCGTTGCGCCATAGCCGTAGCTGCGCGTTTCAGGATCGAGACGCGCATTGCAGAATGCGTCGAACACGTAGTCCGGCGCCACGCCGTAGAGCGACGAGCCTTGCAGGGCGAGGCCCATGTCTTCAGTGAAGGCGCGCGCCGTATCCTCGTTCAGCGCCCCGGGCTCCAGCCACTCCGTCAGGCGCCGCACATGCCGGTCGAAATGGCCGTTCGCGCCTTTCGCCTTCATGATTTCGGCGACGACGGCTTCGAGACTGTCCTGCTCCCGGCCGATCGCGCGCAGGACGTCAAGGGCGATCACATTGCCGGATCCTTCCCATATCGCGTTAAGGGGCGAGGCCCGGAAATAGCGCGCCATCACCCCTTCCTCGATGAAGCCGGCGCCGCCGTGACATTCCAGCGCCTCATAAACGAAGCCAGGCTGGCGCTTGCAGGTCCAGTATTTGGCGATCGGCGTTGCAAGGCGCATGAACGACGCTTCCTCCTCGTCGTCCGCCGCCCGATCAAAGCTTCGGGCGACGCGAAAAGCGAGGGCGGTCGCGGCCTCGGACTCGATGGCGAGATCCGCCAGAACGCGCATCATCGCCGGCTGATCAATAAGCTTCTTCTGAAAGGCGCTTCTGTGTTCGGCGTGCCATAACGCCTGCGCGAGCGCGGCGCGCATGCCGCCCGCCGAACCGACGATGCAATCGAGCCTTGTATGCTGCACCATCGCGATGATCGTGCGCACGCCGCGGCCCGGTTCGCCGATCAACTCGGCGTAAGCGCCATGATACTCGATTTCCGATGACGCATTCGACCGGTCGCCGAGTTTGTCTTTCAATCGCATGATGTGAATGGCGTTGCGCTCGCCGTTGGGTTTCCAGCGCGGAACGAGGAAACAGGACATTCCTTCCTCGGCGTAGGCGAGCGTCAGGAAAGCGTCGCACATCGGCGCCGAGCAGAACCATTTGTGGCCGAAAAGAAGGTAATGTCCGCCATGACGCTCAGCGCGGGTGGTGTTGGCGCGCACGTCCGACCCGCCCTGCTTCTCGGTCATCGCCATGCCGATCGTGACGCCGGTCTTCTCCGCCGCGGGGATGAAGCGGGCGTCATATTTGCCGGCGGTCGCGCGCGGGACCCAGTCGCTGGCGACCCTGTCCTCGTTCATCAAAGTCGGCACCGCCGCATAGGTCATTGACATCGGGCAGCAGACGCCGCCTTCCGCCTGGCCCATCAGGAACAAAAGAGCCGAGTGCAGGACATGTCCCGCCTGATCCGCCGTCCAGGCGGCTGACGATACGCCGGAAGTAAGCCCCATCTCCATCAGGGAGTGATAAGCGGGGTGAAATTCAACCTCATCAAGGCGATGACCGTATCGATCGAAGCTCTTGAGCTGGGGGGTGAATTTGTTCGCGAGCTGCGCCCATTCATTTGTTTCCGCCGAACCGCATCGGGCGCCGAATGCGGACAGCCTTGATTCGTGGACCTCGCCCCCCGCCGACTCCACGGCGCCGATGAGGGCTGCGTCGTTCTCAAACAGGTTAATGTTCTCGAACGGCGGCGGCTGGTTTGTCACATCATGGGTCTGAAGGCTGGCGCGCGGTCGGTAATGGCCCATTTGTTTCTCCCGTCAATCACACGCAACTACCTGATTTTTCATGGTTTTGATGATGTGAGCGCGCATTCTATCCCTGTTTCGCGACAAGGCGTAGATTCATTCGCATCAAGGAGTCTCGTTCATGGCCGATAGCAATCTTGTCGAGTTCGTCAAAGCCGCTCTCGAACGAGGCGAATCCCGAGCTCGGATCCGGGAAGTTCTGAAAAAGGCCGGCTGGCCGGACGATCAGGTTGAAAGCGCCATCGCCTCTTTCGCAGAGATCGAATTCGCGCTCCCGGTGCCTCGCCCGAAGCACTACGGTTCGGCGCGCGAGGCGTTCCTTTACATTGTCTATTTCTCGCTGCTCGGCATGGTCGCGACGCAGGTCGGTTCGCTCGCTTTCGCCTGGATTGACCGTCAGTTCGCCGACGATCTCGCCCAGAACGGCTATTTTCGTTCGTGGGCGACAACCGGCATGCGCTGGTCGGTCGCCTCGCTTCTCGTCGGCTATCCGATCTTTCTTTTTCTCGGCTGGCGGCTCGCCGCCAGAAAGCGCAAGGACGCGGAGCGCCGCCGCAGCCGGGTTCATGCATGGCTGACCTATGTCACGCTGATTTTCGCCGCAGGCGCGCTGATCGGCGATCTTGTCGCTGTCGTGTTCCAGTTCCTCAACGGCGAACTGCAAAGCCGCTTTCTGGCCAAGGCGGCCGTCGTCGGCGCCGTCTCGACGGCGATTCTCTGGAATTACTCGCGCGACGTCGAACGGCACGCGTCAGGCGTGGATCTCGCCGGACGGGCGCTTGCGCTCGTTGCGACGCTCGTCGCCGGCGCGCTTGTCGCATGGGCGTTCACGATTGTCAGAAGCCCTTATTCCGCGCGCCTTCAGCTTGCCGACGAACAACGACTGCAAGGCCTTGTCGAAACGACGCGCCTCGTTGATTGCCATTACACTTACGCCGGAAGATTGCCGGAAAGCCTTGAGGCTCTCGGCGCCTATATGACGGACCGCGCGCAGCGCCTGCCGGTCGCTGACGGTTGTACGAATGTGACGCCGGCCGATCCGGTGACGGGCGCCTATTACGCTTATCGCATCGTCGATGAGAACACGTTCGAGATATGCGCGAATTTCGCTGTCGGCTGGCCGGATGCGGAAGGCGAAAGCCGCGAGTGGCGGCCGGGCGGATATTACTACAGTCCCGGCGGCGTCGACCGGCGCGAACTGGTGAAGCCGAAATCGGCCGGCGAGTCGTGCTTCGAAATCGACGCTGTGCGAATCGAGACGCAGGCGGCGGAAGAAAATCCGCCGGAAGAGCCGCAGGCTGCGACGGAAGAGAGCGCGGAAGAAAACCTGCCGGAATAGCTGCGATGCCGGCGCTCTTCGAACTCGATCAGATTTCAAAGCTGCCTCTCTTCGCGCAGGCGTTGATCGCGTCGCGGATTGCGCGCCGCGCCGTCTTTCATCTCCCAGACGCGTTTCCTGAGAATGACCGCGCGGCGCTCTTTGACATCTGCGACAGACTTGATGCGCTGTGCAGAGACGGCGGCGCGTCGATGAAGAAAATGAAACCGCTCTATGACGAAGTATGGAAATTCCGAGGCGGCCCCGCGGGTGAGGCGGCGGAAGCGCTGTATTGGGCTGTCGACGCAACGGCGTCCGCCGAGGCGGCGAACGATTTTCCGGTCGATGCGACATGTATTCGCGACGCCGAGAATGCGCTTTCGTCGGCGTCGCGCGCTGTTGGCTTGTCGCCGTTGCAGGTTCGCCTTTTTGCGGCCGCCGATCTCGATCAGCTGCGATTCGCTTGCGACGAGGGGAATATCGGTTTCTACGATGTGCTGGGATCTCATGTGATTGGCCGAATGGCGCCGGTCCGGCCGCCGGACGATCTTCGAGAGGGATGGAAATGAAAAGTTTCGGCTGCGCCCTGGCGGCGACGGTTCTTGCGTCCTGCGCCGCGGCGCCGAACCCGCAGTCCGCCGATATCGTTTATGTGAACGGCGACGTCTGGACCGGCGTCAAGGGCGCGCCGCGCGCCGAAGCTGTCGCCATTGCGGGCGAAAAAATCATCTATGTCGGCGACAGCGCCGGCGCCCGCGCAGTTCTGGACGATGAAACGGAAATCGTCGATCTGGCGGGCGCGTTCGTTGCGCCCGGCTTTATCGACAGCCACACCCATTTTTTCGAGGGGTCATTCTCGCTTGCGAGCGTCCAGCTGAATGATGCGGCGAGCAAGGAGGAATTTGTCCGGCGGATCGCCGATTTCGCGCGGACGCGCCCGAAGGGGGAATGGATCCTCGGCGGCAACTGGGACGAGGAGCGCTGGGGCGGCCCATCGCCGGACCGACGCTGGATCGACGCAGTCACGCCGGATAATCCCGTTTACCTGACGCGCTATGACGGTCATCAGGCGGTCGCAAACTCGCTGGCACTGACTCTTGCGGGGCTTGATGAGACGACGCCGACGCCGGAGGGCGGAGAAATCAACCGCGACAAGAGCGGACGGCCGACCGGCATCGTCAAAGATAACGCGATGGAGATTATAGAGGCGGCGATCCCGGCGCCGACGGACGAGCAGCGCGCGGAGGCGTTCCTTCGCGCCCAACAGGAAGCGTTTTCCCACGGCGTCACGCAGGTCCACGACATGCCCTTGCCGGCCGGCGGCTTTGAGAATCTGAAGGCCTTCAGAGAGCTGCATCAGGACGGCGCGATGAAGCTGCGCGTTTATGTCTTCACCCCGCTCGCGGATTGGGCGGCGTTGAAAAAATATGTTGATGAGAACGGCCGCGGCGACGCAACGCTGCGATGGGGCGGCGTCAAGGGATATGTCGACGGGTCGCTGGGCTCTCGCACAGCGTGGTTTTACAAAAGCTATGACGACGCCGACACGAAGGGGCTGACTTTGCAGACCCCGGAGCGTT
>CALKYG010000480.1 GCA_938003575.1 uncultured Alphaproteobacteria bacterium | reverse complement strand
CTTGTAAAAGTAGATGCCAATGGCGCGGGCGAGGCGTTCGTCGATTCCGAGGATCGACAGCGCTTCCATCACGTCCAGATGCGCCTTTCCGGTTGTTATGATTCCATATCGCGCGGCCGGGATATCATAGACCGCGCGATCAAGCGGATTGGCGCGCGCAAAGGCCCGCACCGCTTCCTTCTTGAACTTCATCCGGCGCTCGATCTGCATGCCTGGAAGATCGGGCCAGCGCAGGTTGAGTCCGCCCGGCGGCATTTCGAAATCTGCTGGGACCGTGAAAGTCGGCGGCTCGCTCAGCGCCACACTCGCAGCGCTTTCGACGGTTTCGGAGATCGCCTTGAAGCCGACCCACATGCCCGAATAGCGCGACAAGGCGTAACCATAGAGTCCGTAGTCGATGTATTCGGCAATCGATGCGGGGTTAAGCGTCGGCATATACCACGCCATGAACGCGACATCGGACTGATGTGAAACCGACGATGAAACGCATCCGTGGTCATCGCCTGCAACGACAAGCACGCCGCCATGACGCGATGAGCCGTAGGCGTTGCCGTGCTTCAGCGCATCTCCGGCGCGATCGACGCCCGGGCCCTTGCCGTACCACATTGAAAAAACGCCATCGACAGTGCGTTCGCTTTCAAGTTCGACCTGCTGGGTTCCGAGGACGGCGGTTGCGGCGAGATCTTCATTGATTGCCGGCAGAAACTCGATCTGGTCGCTTTTCAGAAACTTCGAGGCGCGCCACATCGCCTGGTCGACGCCGCCGAGCGGCGAACCGCGGTAACCGGTGACAAATCCCGCGGTGTTAAGACCTTTCAGCCGGTCGAAACGCCGCTGATGCAGCATGATCGCGACCAGCGCCTGACTGCCTGTAAGAAAAATCCGGCCGCTGGTGCGCCGGTAACGGTCGTCCAGTTCATAGGCGTCGAGGCGGGAAAGGGCGGTCGGGGCCATGGAATCTCCTCGGGTCGAGGATCAAATATCCGATTTGCTTGCGAAAATCGCGATGAATTTCGGGCTTTTATGATAGAAGCTGATTAAAATATTTCGGGAAGCGCCAGAATCAGAATGGTACGCTTCATGGGCGACATATGATTGATGATCTCGACCGCAAGATTCTCGAAGTGCTCCAAGGGCAATGCCGGCTGTCCTCGCAGGAGCTCGCCGACCGGACCGGGATTTCTCCAGCAACCTGCTGGCGCCGACAGAAAGCAATGGAGGACGCCGGCGTAATCAAAGCGTACCGCGCAATTCTGGACCGCGAGAAGATCGGACTCGCGGTCATCGCCTTCGTGCATGTCGCGATTGAGCGCCAATATACGAACGTCGTTGCAACGATCGAGAAGAAGATCCGCGCCCGCCCCGAAGTCCTTGAATGTTACGCGACGACAGGCGACGCGGATTTCACTCTGCGGGTCGTCGCTCGCGATATTGCCGACTATGATCGATTTCTGCAGACGTTCCTGCTCGAGCTTCCGGAGATCGGCCAGGTTCGTTCGTCAATCGCTCTTCGTGAAATCAAGGAAACGACAGAATTACCGGTGTGATTGAGGTTTAGCAAATCTTCCCCCGTACGCAGGAAAACAAAGCGAATCTTCAATCTACAGGGAAACCTCGGTCGCGCATCAGCGCTGAAGTGTCGACATCGCGCCCGCGGAATTTACGGAAGCCTTCCGCGGGGTCGATGGAATCGCCGACCGACATGACGTAGTCGTGCAGCTTCTTCGCTGTCGCCTTGTCGTAAAGGCCGCCCGCTTCAACAAAGGCTTCCGCCGCGTCTGCGGTAATCGCGTCCGCCCAGAGATAGCTGTAATAACCCGCCGCATAACCCTCGCCGGAGAAGATGTGCCCGAACTGCGGCGTCCGATGCCGCATCACGATTTCTTTCGGCGATCCGATTTCCGCCAAAATTTCGCGTTCGAATGCGTCCGGATCAATGTCAGCGCCGTCTGCAAGGTGCAGCTTCATATCGACAATCGCGCTCATGAGGTATTCAACCGTCAAGAAACCCTGATTGAATGTTTTGGATGCCGTTATCTTGCCGATAAGCGCTTGCGGCAGCACCTCGCCGGTTTCGTAGTGCATGAGGAATTGGTTCATCACCTCCGGGGTCATCAACCAGCGCTCGTTCAATTGCGATGGAAACTCGACATAGTCGCGCGCTACGCTTGTACCCGACTGTGAAGGATATTTTACGTTCGAATTGAGACCATGCAGCGCGTGTCCGAATTCATGGAACAGCGTTTCCGCGTCATCCCATGAAATCAGAACCGGTTCACCGGGCCTTCCCTTTATGAAATTTGAATTGTTGGAAACGATCGGCTTGATATCGCCGGTCAGCTTCTCCTGGCCTCGATATTCCGTCATCCACGCGCCGGAAGCCTTGCCTGTGCGCGCGTAGGGATCGAAATACCACAAGCCGACGAGATCGCCGTTCTCACGGACGACCTTCCATACGCGAACGTCCGTATTGAAAACCGGCGCGTTGCCAATCTCCTCGAACTTGAGGCCGTAAAGCTGACCAGCCGCCCAGAACATTCCCTCTCGCAGCTTATCAAGCTGCAAATAGGGCTTCACCTCGTTGAAGTCGAGATCATATTTACTTTTGCGGACTTTCTCTGCGTAATAGCGGTAATCCCAGGGCTCGATTACAATTTGAGCGCCCTCAGCGTCGGCGATCGCCTGCATGTCGGCGACTTCTTCCTTTACGCGCGCAACCGCCTTAGGCCAAACTTTCATCATCAGGTCCATCGCCGCTTCCGGCGTTTTCGCCATCTGGCGTTCAATGGACCAATGCGCGTAGGTTGGGTAGCCTAGCAATCTGGACCTTTCCCTGCGCAGATTCAGCGTTTCGGCGATGATCGCATTATTATCTTGTGCGTCGCCATTGTCGCCGCGATTGACGAACGCGCGCCATACTTTCTCGCGAAGGGCGCGATTATCGGAATAGGTGAGAATCGGATCGGCGGCCGACCGCGTGTTCAGCACCGCCCATTTTCCCGGATTCCCGTTCTGTTTCGCGGCTTCGGCCATTCCGTCGACAATGGATTGCGGTAAGCCGGCGAGGTCGGATTTCCTTTCGACCCAGGTGACAGTTTCCTCGTCTTTCAGAAGGTTTTGGGTGAATTGGGTCCCAAGCGTCGCCAGCCGCTGATTTATCTCGGCGACCCGCTTCTTTCCCGCTTCATCGAGATTGGCGCCGTTGCGTTCGAAGCCTTTATAATAATCTTCAGTTAAACGCCTCTCTTCAGGCGACAGCCTTTTGAATGCCTTGCTGTTATAAATCGAGCTGATGCGTTCGAAGAGGGCGTCGTTCTGATTAACCTCGTCATAAAAGGCGGCGAGCTTCGGGTTCGCGACGAGTTCGATATTTGATATATCGCCTATATTGAGATTGCTGGAATAGACGCCAAACAGGTTCTGCAATCGTGTCAGAGCCGCGCCGGACTTTTCAAGCGCCGCGATCGTGTTTTCAAAATCGGCTTTGTCTTTATTGGCGAGGATAGCTCTTATTTCTGCGCGCGCCATTTCAATGGCCTTATCAAACGCCGGAATGAAATCCGAGGTGTCGATCTTGTCCCAGGGCGGAACACCGCCATAGGGACCCTCCCACTCCGAAAGTAAGACATGGTCGTCGGCGAGCATCATCGCTGCAGACCGCTCCGTCGCCGCGGGAGCGTCAGTCGATGCCGGCGTATCCTGCGCCATTAGAGGCGTTCCTCCGATCGCGAGCGAAAGCGCGATTGCTGAAACCGCCAGTTTCGAACGGATTTGCGATCTGCCCACGATTGACTCTCCATTTTCATTCCCTGCCTCCGACGCGATGGCGCACGCACAGAAGTCTCAGTTTCGGGTTCGGTTCTCCGCCATATCGTCGCTGTGAAGCGTCAAATCTTCAATACGGGGAATCTGGTCATTTTGCGGCAGGCTGCTTCACGCGCCGATTGATATCGCAGGAAGTCTCAGGAACAGGTCGTTTTCGAGCGCTTCCTGCTGCATGGCGTTGAGGTCTTCGGCGAAAAAACGATCCTGCTCCCATATGGCGGCTCTTGCGCGGATGAGCCGGTGAATCTCTTGCAATGGCTCTGAAGTTTTCAACGGAGCATGAAAATCAATTCCTTGGGCGGCGGAAAGCAGCTCTACGCCGATCACGCCGGCCGCATTCCGGGCGATGCGTCCAGCCTTGCGCGCCGCCGATGTCGCCATTGAAACGTGGTCCTCCTGCCCGGCAGAGGTTGGAATGGAATCGACGCTGCCTGGAAAAGCCAACGACTTGTTTTCTGATACAAGAGCGGCCGCCGTCACCTGCGCGATCATAAAACCTGAATTGACGCCGCCGTCGGCGACGAGAAAAGCGGGGAGTCCGCTCATCTTCGGATCGATCAGCACTGCCGTGCGGCGCTCCGAAATCGATCCGACTTCGCATAACGCCATCGCAATCATATCGGCGGCGAAGGCGACGGGTTCCGCATGAAAATTGCCGCCCGAGATCGCTTCGTCCCTGTCAGGAAATATGACTGGATTGTCGGTGACGGCGTTCGCCTCAATCGTCAGTGTTTTCGCCGCATGGCGTAAAAGATCGAGTGCGGCGCCCATCACCTGCGGCTGACAACGGAAAGAATAGGGGTCCTGGACGCGGTCGCAATTGGCGTGCGAAGCGTTGATCGCGCTTCCCACGAGCATCGCGCGCAGCGATCTTGCAACGTCAATCTGTCCCGGCTGACCGCGAAGGGCGTGAATGCGTTCGTCAAACGGCGAAAGCGAACCCTTAAGCGCATCGACAGATAGCGCGCCGGCGCACAGCGCTGCGCAGAAGACGCGTTCCGCCTTGAACAATGCGTCAAGCGCGATCGACGTTGAGACCTGCGTGCCGTTGAGGAGCGCGAGGCCTTCTTTCGGGCCGAGCTCAAGCGGCGTTAATCCGGCCTGTAGCAGGGCGTCGGCGGCCTTCATCACTGTGCCGTTCATGGAGATTGCGCCGACGCCAATCATCGCCGCAGCCATATGCGCGAGCGGCGCGAGGTCTCCGGAGGCGCCGACTGAACCCTGTTCCGGAATGACCGGGAGCATGTTGTGCTTAAGGAATTCAAGCAGCCGCTCGACAGTCGCCCGTTTGACGCCGGATGCGCCGCGCGCAAGGCCGATAATCTTGGTCGCGAGGGTCAGGCGCACGACGCGCTCGTCGAGCGCCTCGCCGAGGCCGCAGGCGTGACTCAAGACGATTTTCTTCTGCAGTTCTCTCAGCCGGTCGCTCGGAATGCGCGTATTGGCGAGCAGGCCGAAGCCGGTGTTGAGACCGTAGACCGTTTTGTTGGAAGCGACGATGCGCTCGACGCTGGCGGCGGCGGCGTCGACGGCGGCGAATCCCTCAGCAGAAAGCGCAACATCTGCGCCGCTCCAGATAGCGCGAAGATCCGCGAGAGTGACTGAGCCTGGATTGAGATTGATGCCAGTCATTTATTATGCGCCAACCATCGGCAGATCCAGACCCTTCTCGCGCGCGCAGTCGATAGCAATTTCATAGCCCGCATCTGCGTGGCGCATGACGCCCGTGCCCGGGTCATTCCAGAGAACGCGTTTCAAGCGCCGCGCGGCGTCTTGCGTCCCGTCAGCGACGATGACGACCCCGGCATGTTGCGAGTAGCCCATGCCGACGCCGCCGCCATGATGAAGCGAGACCCATGTTGCGCCCGACGCCGTATTCAACAATGCATTCAAGAGCGGCCAATCGGATACAGCGTCTGAGCCGTCTTTCATCGCTTCAGTCTCGCGATTCGGACTCGCGACAGAACCTGAATCAAGATGATCGCGGCCAATGACAATTGGCGCTTTCAATTCGCCCCTCGCAACCATTTCATTGAAGGCAAGCCCAAGACGATCCCGGTCGCCGAGGCCGACCCAGCAAATGCGCGCCGGAAGTCCCTGAAACCTGATGCGTTCTCTCGCCATATCGAGCCAGCGATGGAGATGCCTGTCATTCGGCAGGAGTTCTTTCACTTTCATGTCGGTCTTTGCGATGTCGTCAGGATCGCCGGAGAGCGCGGCCCACCGGAAGGGACCGACGCCGCGGCAGAAGAGCGGACGCACATAAGCAGGCACAAAGCCCGGAAAATCAAAAGCGCTTTTCACGCCTTCATCGAAAGCGACCTGACGGATATTATTGCCATAGTCGAATGTCGGAATGCTCATGCGATGAAATTCAAGCATCGCTTCGACATGTTTCGCCATCGAGGCGCGCGCGGCGCGTTCCACCGATTTCGGATCGCGCTCGCGCGCTGCATCCCATTCGTCGACGGTCCAACCGATCGGGAGATAGCCGTTGACTGGATCATGCGCCGAAGTCTGGTCCGTAACGGCGTCGGGCCTCACGCCGCGACGGATCATTTCGGGCAGGATCTCGGCCGCATTGCCGAGCAGGCCGATTGACACCGCGCGCTTGTCCTTTTTCGCTTGCCCCAGCCTCGCGAGCGCGTCGCCCAGGTCGCGAGCCTGTTCGTCAAGATAGCGTGTCTCAAGGCGTTTATCGATCCGCGATTGACGGCACTCGACGGCAAGGCACGAAGCGCCGGCCATTACCGCGGCGAGCGGCTGCGCGCCTCCCATGCCGCCAAGGCCGGCCGTCAAAATCCATTTCCCGGAAAGATCGCCATTATAATGGCGGCGGCCCATCTCGGCGAACGTCTCGTACGTGCCCTGAACAATTCCCTGGGAGCCGATGTAAATCCACGAGCCCGCCGTCATTTGGCCGTACATCATAAGGCCCTTGGCGTCGAGCTCATTGAAATGCGCCCATGTCGCCCATTTCGGCACGAGGTTCGAGTTCGCGAGCAGGACGCGCGGGGCGTCCTTGTGTGTCGGGAAAACCCCGACGGGTTTGCCCGACTGAATCAACAGCGTTTCGTCTTCGCTCAGCCGCTCCAGCGTTTCGACTATTTTGTCGAAACATTCCCAATTGCGCGCCGCGCGGCCGATACCGCCGTAAACAACGAGGCCGTGGGGATCTTCAGCGACGTCCGGGTCGAGATTGTTCATCAACATCCGGACAGCGGCTTCTGTCGTCCAATGTCTGGCCCTGATCTCGTTTCCGGTCCGCGCGCGCACCGTACGCGCGTTTCGTCTTGCGCCAGTCATGATTCTTGTCCCTCGCCGCCGACGAACAAGGCTTCAGGACCTCGATGTGCGATCCAGTAGGCAAGTTCCGCCGGGTGTTCGATATTCCAGACCGCGAAATCCGCAGCGAGCCCTTCCTTGATCATGCCGCACTCGCCGTCAAGCGCCAGGGCTTTGGCCGCGTTGCGCGTCATGCCGGCGAGCGCTTCCTCCGGGGTCAGGCCGAAAAGAACTGAGGCCATATTGATCATCGCCGGCGCTGACAGCACGGGCGACGTGCCGGGGTTCAGGTCTGTTGCGACCGCCATGGCGACGCCGTGCTTTCGGAACAAGTCGACGGGCGGCCTCTTCGTTTCCTTCAGCGCATAGAACGCGCCGGGGAGGAGAACGGCGACCATATTCGCTTTCGCCATCGCGATGACGCCCGCCTCGTCGATATGTTCCAGATGATCCGCCGACAGGGCGCCGTACTCGGCGGCGAGCATCGCGCCGTTCATATTCGACAATTGCTCGGCATGGAGCTTGACGCGGAGCCCTGCTTTTTTCGCCGCCTCAAACACCTGCCGCGTTTCTTCCGCGGCGAAGCCAATTCCTTCGCAGAAGGCGTCGACCGCGTCCGCAAGTTTTCTGAGTTTCACCGCGGGGATCATTTCTTCGCAGACCAGCCGGATATAACCCGCGCGGTCGTTCAGGTATTCGGGCGGCAGCGCATGAAGTCCGAGCAGGGTGCGCTTGACGCGAATTCCCGTCGCGCGGCCGATTTCGCCGGCAGCGATCAGCATCTTCTCCTCATCGCCCACTGTAAGGCCGTATCCGGATTTGATTTCGACCGTTGCGACGCCGGAGCGTTTGAGTGATAGGGCGCGTTCAACGCCGGCGCCGACCAGGTCTTCCAGGCTGGCGTCGCGCGTCGCCTTCACCGTCGAGACGATGCCCCCGCCGGACCTGGCGATTTCTTCATAGCTCGCGCCGCTTTGGCGCATTTCGAATTCTTTTGAGCGCGTTCCGCCGAAAACGAGATGCGTGTGGCAGTCGATAAGGGCGGGGGTCGCCCAGCGTCCCGCGAGTGAAACCGTTTTTTTTGCGGGCGGCGCATCTCTCATTGGACCGACAAAACGGATTCGGCCGTCCGTAACGCCAATCGCGCCATTCTCTATCGCGCCATAGGGGGATCGATGGAGAGGGTCCATCGTCGCGATTCTGACGTCGGTGAAAAGGCGATTGAGCATTGTCCTGTCGGGTTCAATTTCCGCTACCGGCTATAGCCTGTTTGGCGCCGCCCCGCCATTCGCGGCATTTGGCTTCTTGCATGAGCAATTTAAGGAAGATCGCGGCCAGCGCCGAAAGGTCGACTGAAGTTTCCGGCCTGGTTGCGGCGGCTTGCCCGCTCTTCCTGGCCGGGCCGTCTTTCGATGCGCTTCTTTCTTTTGCGACGCCTGGAACCGGTTTATCGTTACGCGTTTATGACCAACCAACAGGATGCTGACCGCTGCGGCATGTCTGCATGTTCATTGGCCAGGATGTGCGCCCGAATGACTGCGGCTTTAACCCGGCGCCCCGTCACGTGCTGAGGTTTGAGGGATTCGCCAAGCGCATACGGTCTGGTTGCGGGAAATTCAACTATGGAATCTGAGCGCACGACCACAAGCAGAAACCAGATGCGCATTGCGCGCAGTCACCTGCCCGAATTTGCGGCGATTGCGGCGCTCTTTATGGCGACTGGAGCGAGCCTGCTCATTTGGGGCTGGCTCAAGTCGCTGCTCATTGGCTTTTCCGTTTCTTCGCTTCTCTATGCGCTGTCGGTCGCGGTCGCGCTTCGGCGAAAGGCCGGCCGCGAGCTCGCAAGCGCCGCTGCGA
>CALKYG010000479.1 GCA_938003575.1 uncultured Alphaproteobacteria bacterium | reverse complement strand
ACCACGGTCTGCCCGAAACCCGACTGGTTGAACGACTGGGTGTCGTCGATTTTGGTGTAATTGGCGCTCGCCTGCACCTTCGCCAGCGCCTGCGCCACGGCCTGCGCCGTCAACTGTCTGGTGGCCTGCTGCCGCGCGCGTTCTGCGCCGATGGTCGGATTGGCCTCATACGCCATCGTCAGGGCTTCTTCGAGCGTTTGCGCGAAAGCGGCGCCCGGCGCCGTTGCGGCGCCGATCGCCAGTCCAGTCAAAACCGTTTTACGCATCACATCCTCTCGGCCGCGCCGCGGACCGCCGCCATGGGTCGCGACAGTATTCGACGGGCCAGTCTAGAATACAAACGCTTTAGGCCGCGCGAACCCTGGAATGATCGAGCGCGCCGAGGCGTCAAAAATCTCCTGCGGCGCCGTCGCGGCGCCGGACCGGCGCCATACGACGCCTTTCGACACCCCGTTCCGCCGCAAGATCGCGCCGAGCCGGCCGCCGTCCTTCAGCTGCGAAAGAAGAGTGACGGGCTCGATCTCGATCACGCCGGCGATAACGATGATGTCGAACGGTCCCTGCGATTGGGCGCCCTTCGAAGGCTCGCCGGAAACCGTTGCGGCGTTCACGACCCCGGCCGCGGCCCAGTTGGCTTGAGCCTGCGCCGCCAGGGTTTCGTCATTTTCGACCGAGACCACCATGTCTCCGAGCTGCGCGAGGATCGCAGCCGGGTATCCCGTCCCGCCGGCCACGTCGAGGATGAGATCCTTCGGGTCGATCGCCAGCGCCGCCAGCAATTTTGCGTGGTCGCGCGCGGTTATCAGGGCGCGGCCGGGCGCATAGGGAATTTCCTTCTCGACATAAGCCTGCATCCTGAATTCCGCAGGCAGGAACCGCTCCCGTTCAACGGTCTCGAAGGCTTTCTGGATGCGCATGTCGGTCACGTCGTTGGTGCGCACCTGACTGTCGACCATGTGCTGGCGGGCGGCTGCGAAATCCATTGGACGGCCTTGTTCTCGACTGGGATCGGAATGGGGAATTACAGCACGTCGGCTCCCGCCGCAACCGCCCCGCCAAAGCCTTTTGACCGGACCGAAGGACCAAGCTAAGAGGGCGCCTCCCCGCGCTGAGGGGGCGTCAGTGAGGCCACGTGGCGGAGTGGTGACGCAGCGGCCTGCAAAGCCGTGTACGCCGGTTCGATTCCGGCCGTGGCCTCCACTCGCCCCTGAACGCCGCCCCCAGAATTCGTCTCGGCCGGGATTTGCGCGATTGCAGCGGGACGCGACGAATGGCATCGTCCCGCCTGTCCAATTTTTCACCCAAGGGGGGTCCATGAAAAACAATCTGTCTGCTTTCCTGCTCGGCTGCGCGGCCGTTTCCTTGATCGCCGCCGGACCTGCCGCCGCGAAGCGGAAGGGAACCGATGACGGGATCGACAATGAGCGCGGGTCGACGAAAAACGTCGAGTTGCCGATATGCGAAAAGAGCCTCGGCTCGGTCGCCCTCGTCGACGGCGAGGGGCAAGGGTGGGTCTATTACAATCTCGGCGCGCCGTCGGTCCTGCTGAAGGCGTTCGTCAACAAGTCGCGATGCTTCACACTCGTCGATCGCGGCGCGGGCCTGTCCGCCCTTGAACGCGAGCGCGCGCTGGCCGGCGGCGGCCAGCTGCAAAAAGGCTCGAACATGGGCGCGGGCCAGGTGAAGGCGGCAGATTACGTGCTGGTCGCCGACATCGCGAATACTGATTCAAACGCCGGCGGCAGCGCGGTCGGCGGCGTCGCGGGCGCCGTCATCGGCGGCCGCGTCGGCGGTCTGCTCGGCGGAATCAAGACGAAGCGGGTTGAAGCGCAGACGGTCCTGACGCTCATGAATGTGCGCACGTCCGAAATTCAGGCGGTCGCCGAGGGTTCGGCTTCGAAGAAGGATATCGGCTTCGCGGCCGGCGCCGGCTATGGGTTCGGCGGCGCCATCGGCGGAGGTTACGAAGACACTGAAGTCGGTAAGGTCGTCACCTTCGCTTTCCTCGACGCCTATCGCCAGGTCGTCGGCCAGCTCGGCGGACTGCCGGCGAGCGCAGCGGCCGAAGCCCCGAAAGAAGCGTTCAAGGTCGCGGTGAAATCGGTGGAGATGAAGCGGTCTCCGTCCGCGTCCTCAAGTTCGGTGCGGTCGCTCGAAAAGGGCGACATGGTCTATCCGACCGGCGCCAAGGAAGACCTCTGGTGGGAGGTCGAGGACGAGAACGGCAATGTCGGCTGGATAGAAAATCCGAACCTGAAGCCGGCCAAGTAGCCAGTAACCGGTCAGACGACTTCAAATAATCGCGATTGGCCCGCCAAAAGCGGGCCTTTCGCTGTCTTTGAGTTGCCTTTAGCACACACCAGAGTTCGAAATCGTGGAATTCGTGGCCTGAGGGCGGCGAAAAAGGGTTAACTTAATCGCTATAAGAGAATGACCGGCGACGAACGTCGTTCCCCGGCTTGTCGCAACCAAGTCTCAATCCGCCGCTAAGGTCTTGAGATTGGACGCGGAAGCGCCTTCTTCCGTGGGTACAGCGTGACAAGCGCGACGGCAAAGTTGGAGGTCTTCATGTTGAGAAGGAGCGTTTCGCTTCTGGCGTTGCTCGTCGCGGGCTGTTCGAGCGTCGATAAGGAGCTTCTTGACACGCAGCTTCCCGAGCCGCCGGCCCAATGGGCGGCGGCCGACGATGTCGCCGATCCGCCGGTCGGGGACTGGCTTGCGCCATTCGGCGATCAGTCGCTCTACGGCCTCGTGCAGGAGGCGATGGTTCACAACAACAACCTGCTCGCCGCCGCCGCCAATCTCGAGGCGGCGCGCGCCGGTGCGAAGATTACGCGCGCCGGTCTGTTGCCCCAGTTGAACGCCCAGGGCGGCGCGAGCCGGAACGCGATCGTTTCCGATCCGTCGCTCGCCGCACAGGCCGGCGGCGCGCCTGTCGCCGGGGGCACGAGCGCCAAGGATCTTGAAACCCAATTCGGCGTCGACGCAGACGGCGACGGCAAGCTCGACGGCCTCGACCTTTATATCGGCCAGGCCGGCGGCACTCCCGGACAGGACGGCATTGCGGAAAGCCCCCTGCCGAACCGCCGCGTTTACATCAACAATTATTCGATCGGCGCGCAGATTTCCTGGGAGCTGGACCTATGGGGCCGTCTCAGCGATGAAACGCGCGCCGCCTACAAGGACGCAAAAGCGAGCCTTGCGGAATTTCAGGGCGCGCGGCTGTCAATCGCCGGCGCCGTGGCGCAGGCGTGGTTCGGCCTGATCGAGGCTCGCCAGCAGCGCGAACTGGCTGAACGGGACGTCACCGCGCGCGAAAGCAACCTCAGCGTCACCGAACGCCGCTATGAACGCGGCGTCGCATCAAGCCTCGACGTGCGCCTGTCGCGGTCTGCGCTCGGTTCGAGCCAGGCCAATCTCGCTTTCCGTCAGCGTACGGAAAAAGAAGCGGCGCGCCGGCTTGAAGTTCTTCTGGGCCGCTATCCGGCGGCGGAACTCGAAGCGGCCGCAGCCCTGCCCGAGCTTCCATCGCTGGCCGGCGCCGGCGCGCCGGGCGACATTCTCGCGCGGCGCCCCGACCTTATAGCCGCGGAAGCCCGCATGGAGGCGAACGGCCTTCGCGCCCGCGCGGCGCGCAAGGCGCTTCTGCCTCGCCTCACCCTCACCTCCCAGATCGGCACCAGCGGTCCCGACCTTTCCGACCTCATCGATCCGGAGCGCCTCGCCGGCAATATCGCCGCCGGGCTGTTTCAGCCGCTGTTCCAGGGCGGGCGCGTGCGCGCCAACGCCAAACGCCAGCGCGCCGTCGCCGAGGCGTCGCTGCTCTCTTACGCGCAGACGGCGCTTCAGGCCTATGAAGAAGCGGAAAACGCCATCGACGCCGAGACCTTTCTCGCCGCCAGCGAAAGCGCGCTCAAACTCGCTTATGAAGAGGCGGCCGCCGCCGAGGAGCTCACCGAGCGGCGTTACGCCAGCGGAACCGCCACGATTTTCGATCTGCTGAACGCCCAGACACGTCGCATTTCGTCAGAAAGTTCCTACATCCAGGCGCAGCGCCAGCGCGTAACAAACCGCGTTGCTCTCTATTTGGCGATCGGCGGGGACTTTATCGCCGACACTTCAACGGTTGCGGCGGCGGACGCGGCCGCAATTCAGTAAGACCGGTACGGGGGTCAGTAAAGTAATGTTCAGGAAGATTGTGACCATCGTCGGGACGGTCGGCATCCTCGCCGGCGGATTCGCCCTGATCGGTCTCATGGGCTCGATGCGCCCGAAGATCACGCCGAAAGAAGTGGCGCTCGCGCCGCCGGCGGACTTTTACGAAAAAGCGGATCCGAGGTCGCTGACGCTCGACGTCTCGGCGCAGGGCGAGGTGCGCCCGCGCACGGACATCAATCTGACGGCTGAAGTCGCGGGCCGTGTCGTCACGACGTCTGACGTCTTCGTTGTCGGCGGCGCTTTTGAAAAAGGCGACCTTCTCGTCAAGATCGAGGACGCGGATTATCGCGCGGCGCTCGCCGGCGCAAAAGCGCGTGTCGCCCAGGCGGAAGAGCTTCTTCGCCGTGAAGAAGCCGAATCCGACCTTGCAAGAAAAGATTACGAGGCGCTCGGCCGCGAAACGGATCCGAGCGAACTCACCTTGCGCATGCCGCAGCTGGCGCAGGCGCGCGCCGCCTACGCCGCCGCAAAGGCGGAACAGGCGACGGCGGCGCTCAATCTTGAGCGCACGGAGATCCGCGCGCCGTTCAAGGGCCGCGTCCGGGAACGCTCAGCCGGCGTCGGCCAGTTCATCTCGCCAGGCGCGCCGATCGGCCGGATCTTTTCAACGGACGTCGCCGAAATCCGTTTTCCAATCAATGATGCGGATCTTGCAAAGCTCGGTTTGCCGATCGCCTTTGTTGAAACGCCTGAGAATCCCGGCCCGGCGGCGATCTTGTCAGCAACCGTCGCGGGGCGGCTGCACGAATGGAAGGCGCGCATCGCGCGCACCGACGGCGCGATCGACGCCGCGACCCGCCAGATCTCGGTCATCGCCGTCGTCGATGATCCCTATGGCGAGGGCGCAAACGACGGCGTGCCGCTCGCGATGGGCCTGTTCGTCGACGCGCGCATTCAGGGCAAGCCGTTTGACAATGCAATCGTCCTTCCGCGTTCCGCCCTTTACGGACGCGATACGGTTTATGTCATCATGGATGACGACACGCTGGACGCAAGGACGGTGGCGGTCGTTTCCGCCGACAAGGATACGATAACCATCGCCGGCGGCGTTGCGGCCGGCGAGCGGGTCGTCACCTCTCCCCTTCGCGGCGCCAAGGAAGGCGACAAGGTGTCGCCGACCGAGCGGACGGATATTCCAGGCGCAGGCGTTCGCGATGAAGAAACCGAGACCGTCGCCAAAACCGTCCGCCAGGGAGTGATCCAATGAACGGATTGGTCGCCTGGTGGGCGAAGAATCCGATCGCCGCAAATCTCCTGATGGTCGCGATCATCATCGGCGGCTTTTTCGGATTCTCGAACATTGAACGCGAGGTGTTCCCGTCGGCCGACTTCAACGGCGCGACGATTTCGGTCGCATGGCCGGGCGCTTCGCCGCAGGAAATCGAGGAACAGATCATCCTGCGCGTTGAAGAGGCGATCTCCGGGATCGACGGCGTCAAGCACATCGATTCAACAGCGCAGGAAAACGTCGCCAACATCAACGTCGAGGGCCTGGATACGGTCGATGCGACCCGGTTCCTCAACGACATCAAGAATCGCGTCGACGGCATCTCGACGCTGCCGCGCGATTCATTTCCGCCGGTCGTCTCGCAATGGCGCAACCAGAACGGCGCCGTCTTCATGGCGCTGTACGGCGATCTGGAGGAACGGGAGCTGACGCGGCTCGCCCGCGATCTGCGCGATGAGCTGGCGCAATTGCCGAACGGATCGCCGCTCGTCGACCTTTGGGGCGCGCGCCAGGAAGAAGTCTCGATTGAAGTTTCCGAAGAGGCGCTTCGCCGTTACGGCCTCACCTTCGACGACGTCGCACGCGCCGTTCGCGGCTCGTCCCTCAATCTCGCCGCCGGTCAGGTGCGCACCGAAACCGGCAACATTCAGGTCGCGGCGCGCGCGCTCGCCGACACGGAAGAGGAGTTCGGCGCCATCGTCGTGCGCCAGCTGGCTGACGGCTCGGTCATTCGCGTCCGCGATATCGGCGTCGTCGTCGACGGCTTTGAGGATTCAAAGTCGAAACGGGAGATGAACGGCAAACCGTCGATTTCCATCGCCGTGCAGGCGCCGGAAACGCTCAATATCGTCTCGCTGTCGAAGGCGGTGACGGATTGGGTCGACAAGAAGAACAAGGAGCTGGAAGGCCGCGCGCAGATCTATGTCTGGTTCAACACGGCGGACATTTATTGCAGCCGCATGGAGCTTGTCGGCGGCAACGCGGTTCAGGGCCTTGTTCTCGTCCTCATCTGCCTCGTTCTTTTCCTGCGTCCGGCGGTCGCGTTCTGGTCGAGCATCGGCATTCCGGTCGCGCTGTTCGGCGCCTTCGTTTTCATGCCGGTTGTCGGCGTTTCCTTGAACATTCTGTCGCTGTTCGGGTTCCTGCTCGTCATCGGCATCGTCGTCGACGACGCGATCGTCGTCGGCGAAAGCATCCATTCCGAGGCCGAAGAGGGGCGCGGCGGGCTCGACGGCGCCATCATCGGGACGCAGCTTGTCGCCAAGCCGGTCGTTTTCGCCGTCCTGACGACGATCATTGCATTCCTTCCCTGGCTCTTTATCGGCGGCGGCGCCTCCGACTTCACCAAGCACATTTCATACACCGTCATCTTCGCGCTGATCTTTTCGCTCGTTGAAGCGTTCTTGATTCTTCCTGCGCACCTTTCCCACCTCAAGAAAGAGGACAAGAGCGGGTTTTATCATCACCTGCAAAGCCTCTTCGCGGACGGCCTCGTCAAATTCGCCCACGAGAAAATCGGACCCGCTGTGAAGCTTGCGCTCCGGCTGCGTTATTTCACCGTCGCCGGATTCATCGTCCTCTTCATGATCGCCTTCTCGCTGCTCCAGCAGGGATGGGTCGCTTTCAAGTTCATGCCCGAGGTTCAGGGCACCTTCATATCGCTGAATGTGCGCCTGCCTGAAGGCTCGCCCTATTCGCGCAGCCTCGAGATTTTCGATGAGATCGAGAGAGCGGCGACTGAACTGAAGGCCGAACTCGGACGGGTCGGCGACGAGGATTTCGTCAAGTCAGTGTATATCAATGCGCGGGAAGGATCGCTCGTCTCCTACGTCACCATCATCGACGGGCAGAAGCGCAAGCAGTCGACGAAAGAGATCGCCGAACTGTTCCGCGAAAAGCTCGGCGATATTCCTGACGCCGAGGAAGTCAACGTCGGCTACACGATCAATGACGGCGGACCTGACTTCTCTTTCGGGATCGAGGCTGAAAATCTCGACGAACTTCGCATCGCGACCATCGACATCCAGAATTACCTGCGGTCGATTCCGGGCCTCTACGATGTCCGCAACAGCCTTCAGTCCGAAACGCCGGAATTGCAGATTGAACTGAAGCCGGGGGCTGAACGCTTCGGCCTGACGCTTGCGGAGGTCTCGCGCCAGGTGCGCCAGGCGTTCTACGGCGAGGAGGCTCAGCGTCTCCCCCGCGAGGGTCAGGACGTGCGCGTGATGATCCGTTATCCCGCGTCAGCGCGCGAGTCTCTCGTTTCGATTGATACGATGCGGATCAGGACCGCCGACGGCCGCGAAGTTCCCCTCACCGCGATCGCCGACGCCAAATTCGCACCGAGCTACAAGCGCATCGACCGCCGCGACCGCAAGCGGTCGGCGCAGGTCACGGCTGAGATGCCCGAAGGCGGCGACCGCGCCGCGATCATGAGAGCCTTTCAGGAGGAGTTCGCGCCGCAATGGCGGGAGCGTCATCCGGGCGTCAATCTCGCCCAGCGCGGGGACGCGGAGGAACAGGCCGAATTCATGGCCGATATCGGCGGGCTCTATCTCGCCGCGCTCATCGCCATGTACATGCTGATCGCCATTGCGTTCGGCTCCTATTGGCAGCCGCTGCTGATCATGACGGCGATACCGTTCGGCTTCATGGGCGCGATGTTCGGCCATTTCATCCTTGGGCTTGATTTCGCGCTCTTCTCGTTCTTCGGGGTCGGCGCCGCCGCCGGCGTCGTCATCAACGACAACCTCGTATTGATCGACTATGTGAACCGCCTTCGCTCGCAGGGAATGGGCGCGATCGCCGCCCTGACGAAAGCGTCTATTGATCGTTTTCGCCCGATCCTTCTGACGTCGATCACGACCTTTTTCGGCCTGATGCCGATCATGTTCGAACGGTCAACAGACGCGCAGTTTCTGATGCCGACAGTCGTCGCGCTCGCCTGGGGCGTGTTCTTCGCGCTCTTCGTGACGATCTTCTTCGTGCCGTCGATGTACGCCGTCGGGGCCGACATAGCGCGCTTTTATCGCTGGGCGTGGACCGGCGAGAAGCAGCCGCCGGTCGGTTTCGGAAAGTCGCTCGAGCAGGAATTCGCGCAAGCCGACGCCAACCGCCGCAAGGGCCCGCCGCCCGTCCTGCGTCCGGCCGAGTAGAATGCGCGAGTTTTAGCGAGTTCATTAACCTTGCGTTAAGAACTGCGGCTCATCCTCACCGTGTCTTCTCCCGAGAAGATACCCCACCATACCCCACGATAGTGAGTACCGGCCG
>CALKYG010000478.1 GCA_938003575.1 uncultured Alphaproteobacteria bacterium | reverse complement strand
CATCAGGAAGCCCGTCTCGCGCTATGCGACGCACTATCACGCAGACTACGTGTCGCCGCCCTGGGCCGATACGCTGACGCCGACGGCGACGATCGGCACGCACAAATTCTATCGTTTTCCGAACCGCGCTATCGTTGCGGCGGCGCCGGCGGCGATGTAAGGCGCTGGAAAATCGGGTAAGGAGCCGTTTCGCGGAACTGTATAATCCCGCGCCGGCGCTTTCGAATGTCCTTGGCGTCGATCTTGGTCTGAATCGGGCCGTGCGCCGTCCGTCGCCTTCTTCTGCGCACGATCCCGGCAACGAATAATCGGCCGCGGCGAGGCGGCGCCTGCCGGTCTTCCTGACGCCCTGCGCTCTTGCACATCTTCCGTTCCCGCTCATTCCGCCGCCGCAAATTATCTCCCGGCGCATTTGCGATCTTGATGTCGGCGCAAGCGAAAGCCCTGAGACCAAGAGTGTAATAAGCAGGGGGATTAACTAAGCAAATACGCTCAGGTTATTGATCCGCATAGTGAAGAAATGCGCCATTTCGGCGTTGCCGAACAGGCGGCGGTCCCGAACGGCGAATCCGGCGCTCGACCGGCTGAGGCGGCGGCAAAGTGAGCGCTCACTCATAAATGTGGGCGTATCGGGAATGGTTGCGTTCCTCGCGCGGGTCGCCATAGTCGCAAACCTTTCCCGGGGGCGACGGCGAGGGGTAATTGACTGCATGGATCTGCCAATCGATCTCTCGGCGATCGGGCCGCGCGGCCAGAGCGCCATCGGACTTGTTGCGTTCACGCTGATCGCCTGGGTCTTTTCCTCAAAGAAACTCCGATTCCCGATCATCGCCGCCGCTTGGACGATCGCCGCCCAGATTGCGATCGCCGCGCTCCTTCTTTATGTGCCGCCCGCCCGCGACGCGCTCGCAAGCCTGCAAGTCGCCGTCGAAGCGCTGCAGCAGGCGACAAGAGCCGGCACGACGTTTGTCTTCGGCTATCTTGGCGGCGGCGATCCGCCATTCGAAATCGCGAATCAGGGCGCAATGTTCAATTTCGCGTTTCAAGCCTTGCCGCTTCTGATTTTCTTTTCAGGACTTTCGGCGCTCCTCTGGCATTGGCGCATCCTTAAAGTCTTCGTCAAAGGGTTCGCTTTCCTGCTCGAAAAGGTTTTCGGCATCGGCGGCGCCGTCGCCCTGTCGTCGGCGGCGAATACGTTTCTTGGACAAACGGAAGCGCCGCTTTTGATCAAGCCGTTCCTGTCGAAAGTGACGCGCGCGGAACTCTTCATCATCATCACCGGCGGCATGGCCACTGTGGCGGGCTCCGTCATGGCTGTCTATGCGATCATTCTGTCCGAAGTCGATCCCTCCATCCTCGGTCATATCATCGTCGCCTCGATCATCTCCGTTCCGGCCGCCATCCTGATGGCGCAGGTGATGATGCCGGAGGACAAGGGGGTGACGCCGACGCCGGCCGACGCCGCCGACGATTTCAAATATGCAAGCTCGATGGACGCCTTCGTGCGCGGCGTCACTGACGGCCTCGGTCTGTACCTCAACATCATCGCTTCGCTGATCGCGTTCACCGCTTTTGCGGCGCTTATCAACATCATGCTGTCGGCGGCGGGCGACATTGGCGGCGCGCCCTTGTCGCTTGAGCGCATTCTGGGCTGGATCTTCGCGCCGTTGATGTGGCTTGCAGGGGTGCCCTGGAAGGAAGCTTTTGACGCCGGCGCGCTGATGGGCGTCAAGACCGCTGTGAACGAGCTGGTCGCCTATGTGAAGCTCGCCGAAGAGGGAGCCGGTCATTTCACCGAACGCACGTTTCTGATCATCGTCTATTCGCTGTGCGGTTTCGCCAATTTCGCCAGCCTCGGCATCATCATCGGCGGCTTCACGGCGCTTGCGCCCGAGCGCCGTCAGGACGTGATAGAGCTTGCGCCGCGCGCGCTCATTTCCGGCACGCTGGCGACATTGATGACGGGCTCGGTGATCGGCCTCATCTGGGTCGGGTGACCCGCGGCTTTCAGGAGAAGAAGCGACATATGAACAAGATCATTGCAACGGCCGGCGCCTCGCTTGCCGCGATCATGGGTTTCGCCCATGCCGAAACGACGATCGTGAAGGCGGCGCGCTACCTCGATGTCGTATCGGGAAAATATGTTTCAGCTGCGGTCGTCGTTGTTGAAGACGGCAAGGTCGCTGCGGTCAATCCGGCG
>CALKYG010000477.1 GCA_938003575.1 uncultured Alphaproteobacteria bacterium | reverse complement strand
ACAGCCGCCCGCCGTCCAGCCGCACGGCTTGGCGCCGCCTGCCGGAAAGGTCAATGCTAGGGAAAGGCTTATAGGCGCTTCCGCAGGGTCGCGTCACCCGAGCGCAGTGAGGAAAAAAGGTCGCAGCGCCTGCCGGACCGGCCATTGTCTAAGCGCTTGGCTGCGCTTAGGTCTTGCTGATGAGCAAGTCCCTGTTTTTCTCGAAATCCGGCCTCGACGAGGCGCGCACTCAATCGATTGTCAACGAGGCGCTTAATGGCGCGGACGACGGCGAGCTTTACCTTGAGTACTCCCAATCGGAAGCCTTCGTCTTTGACGACAACCGCCTGAAAACGGCGAGCTATAACGTGGAGCAGGGGTTCGGCCTGAGGGCCGTCGTCGGTGAAACGACCGGATACGCACACGCATCAGACCTCTCCGAGGCCGCGCTCAAAAGGGCCGCAAGCGCCGTGCAGGCGGTAAAGACGGGCCGCGGCGGATCGCTTGCCGGCGGGCCCGCGCGCACCAATCACAAACTCTACGGAGAGGACAACCCGCTCGACGCCCTCGCCTTTGAAGCGAAGTCCAAGCTGCTTGCCGATATCAACGACTACGCCCGAGCAAAAGACAACCGGGTCCGGCAAGTATCGGCGTCGCTGTCCGGCGAATGGTCGGTCATCGAAATTGTTCGCCCCGGCGGCGAAATCATCCGCGACATCAGGCCGCTTGTGCGTTTGAATGTCTCTGTCACCGCCGGCGAAGGCGACCGGCAGGAATCGGGCACATACGGCGCAGGCGGACGCGAAGGCTATGCCCGGTTCATCGCGCCGGACGCGTGGCGGTCCTATGTGGATGAGGCGCTGCGGCAGGCGCTCGTGAACCTCGAAGCCGAGCCGGCGCCCGCCGGCGAGATGGAGGTGGTGCTCGGACCTGGATGGACGGGCGTGCTTCTCCACGAGGCGGTCGGCCACGGGCTGGAAGGCGATTTCAACCGCAAGAAAACCTCGGCGTTCGCCGGGCGCCTCGGCCAGCGGGTCGCTGCGCCCGGCGTCACCGTCATCGACGATGGAACGATCGACGGACGGCGAGGCTCCCTCACAACTGACGACGAGGGGACGCCGACATCGCGCACCGTCCTGATTGAGGACGGCATCTTGAAAGGCTACATGCAGGACCGCCTGAATGCGCGCCTCATGGGCGTCCCCGCCACCGGCAATGGACGTCGCGAGAGCTTTGCGCATCAGCCGATGCCGCGAATGACCAACACGTTCATGCTCGCAGGCGACAAAGACCCTGCCGAAATCATTGCGAGCGTCAAGGATGGCGTTTACGCCGTCAATTTTTCCGGCGGTCAGGTTGACATCACCTCCGGCAAATTTGTCTTCAACTGCACGGAGGCCTACCGCGTAAAGAACGGAAAGGTCGGCGCGCCGCTGAAAAACGCCGCGCTGATAGGCGACGGGCCGACAGTGCTGACCCGCGTATCGATGATCGGCGGCGATTTCGCGCTCGATCCCGGCATCGGCGTATGCGGCAAGGCCGGGCAAGGCGTTCCGGTCGGCGTCGGGCAGCCGACAATAAAGGTGGATCGCCTTACGGTCGGCGGCGCCGGCTAATCCGCAGCGGGATCAAGTATGTCTGTGACGTCTTTCATATCATAGACAAATTCATCAGATCGCATCAGCATTGATCGTTCCTCCGCGATAAGCGGAATTTCATCACCGCTGATTTTCGACAGAATAATGCGCCAATTGTTAACCGGCGTCCGCGTCAGAATCGGCGGCCCGTATTTTTCCGCATCCCAGTGCAATGCGTTGATGATCCCGAATTTTTCTCGGATTTCATCGTCGGAAAAGGCATGCATCTCCATGTCGAGATTTTCGTGCAGCCTTTTGGGGTAAGGTCCTTCATCCGCCTGAATGACGAAGATGAGATCCTTGCCTCCCCGAGCCGCCGCGTTCGCATCGAATATTTCCAGAAGCCGCCGGTTAAGAAATTCGACATACCCCGCGTAGGCGGCGCGATACTCGCTCCACGGCGTGCCGTAGCCGGGATAATAAACATGCTTGATGCATCGCCCGGACGCATCCATCGTCACCGGATCGTGCGGCAAAGTGAGATGCGCGAAGACGAACAGCGGCGCGCTCCCGCGCTGTCGAATATTTTCAAGATAGTCGAGCTGGTTCTTGAGTCGCTCGCACTCATTGCGTTCGACAAATCCTCCATAAGTTGCGGCGAACGCGAGCGGCGTCGTTCTCAACAAGGCATGTTCAAATTCGCTCAGCGACGCCCATAGCGTTTCTACGCCGTAATAGTCGGCGTCGGCATGCGGACTTCGCCGCGTCTCCTGCCACCAAGAGCCCAAATGGATGTAACGGTATCCCGCGCGGCGCAGAATGTCCTGCACGGCGTTGTCGGCGATCAAGCGGCGGAGCGGCGCGCGATTGGTCGACTTCTTCGAGGCGGCGGCCGCGACGGCGTCGAGGCTGGACATATTCATCGAGGAAGCGAGCGATACGACGGTTTTGGCGTAGTTCGACCTCGCATTGCGCGCAACGTAAAATCCGCGCGATTCGAGCTCTTTGAGAAACGGGGAATTATCGAAGCCGAATTCCCGCCTGAAGCTCTCCGTCGCGCCGTAGCGGTCGGGCACGATGTAGATGATGTCCGGCAGGCCGGCTGGCGCAATTTCCGGGCGCGGCGCGGCGGCGATGACGGATCGCGCCGCATCGTCGGCCGCACCGCCGCCCTGTGAGAGGCTGGAGAGCGCGAGCGCGGAAAGCCCGCCGCAAATTGCGGCGGCGAAAAAGAAGAGCGCACCCGAAAGCGCCTCCGCGTTGCGCCGGCTGGCGACGTGTACGGAGAGCGCGCTGACAAGCAGCAAACCGATCGCGGCGGCCGCAAGTGCGCCGCTTTCAGACAGCCGAAAATATTCGCCGGCGCCGTAAAACCCCGAAAATTTCAGCACCGCAAAAAAAATGATCGGCAACGCTGTTGAAACATGGCGAAAGAAACCGCCAGCCGCTTGAAGCGCAAGCACGGCAGTGACGGCGAATAAGAAAATCGCCAGCGCGGGTCGGGCCGCTTCGAGCGGCGCGACCTCGCCAGGGTTGTCGATAATCACGCCTGCGATCGCCGCATAACCGACGGCGACCGTCGCACCGATCGTGA
>CALKYG010000476.1 GCA_938003575.1 uncultured Alphaproteobacteria bacterium | reverse complement strand
CGATCTCGACCTTTCGATGCGGCAGGTTGACGGCGAGATAGCTGGTGGACCCCGCCCAGTCGCCGGACGTCTTGCTGAACACCGCGAAGGCGACGTCGTCGCTGCGCGCGCGCGCGGCGAGGCGGTCGTCCATCCAGGCGTCGAAATCGGCGTTGTGCTGGTTGACCGAGGCGAACCGCCAGAGGTCCGGATCGTCGCCCGCCGCCCGCAACGCCTCTCGGTGCCGGTCCTCGATCGGTTCGAGGCGCACGAATTCGTTCTCCAGCGTCGCGTCAACAGCCGACATGTCAATTCACCAGATCTGTATGCGCTCTTCGGGATCGAGCCAGAGGTCGTCGTCCGGCGTCACGCCGAACGCGCCGTACCAAGCGTCCATGTTCCGCACGACGCCGTTGACGCGGTACTGCGCCGGCGAGTGCGGATCGGTGGCGATCTGGTTCTTCAGCTGCTCCTCGCGCACGATGCGTTTCCAGACCTGCGCCCATGCGAGGAAAAACCGCTGATCGCCGGTAAAGCCGTCGATCACCGGCGCCTCCTTGCCGTCGAGCGACAGCTTGTAGGCGTGATACGCCATCGCCAGCCCGCCGATATCGCCGATGTTCTCGCCCATGGTGAGACCGGGATTGAGCGGAAAACCGTCGATCGGTTCATAGCTCGCATATTGAGCGCCGAGCGCGTCGGCGAGCCCCTTGAACCGGTCCGCGTCTTCGGCGGTCCACCAATCACGCAAGACGCCGTCTCCGTCGGACTTTCTGCCCTGATCGTCGAAGCCGTGACCGATTTCGTGACCGATGACGGCGCCGATGCCGCCGTAATTGACGGCGTCGTCCGCGTGCGGATCGAAGAAGGGCGCCTGCAGGATCGCCGCGGGGAACACGATCTCGTTGAGGGTGGAATTGTAATAGGCGTTCACTGTCTGCGGCGTCATGCCCCATTCGCTGCGGTCGACCGGCCCGCCGAGCCGCGAGACTTCAAATTCCCAATCGAACCGGCGTGCGCGTTTCGCGTTGCCATAGGCGTCGCCGGCGATCGCTTCAAACGCGGAGTAGTCGCGCCACTTATCCGGATAGCCGATCTTGGCGGTGAATTTTGAAAGCTTTTCCTGCGCCCGCGCGCGCGTTTCATCGCTCATCCATGGCAGCGCCTCAAGCCGCTGGCCGAGCGCCGTCCGCAGGTTTGCAACGAGGCCGATCATTTGCTCCTTGGACGTCGCCGGGAAATATTTCTCGACGTATATCTTGCCGACCGCTTCGCCGAGCGCCGCATCGACGGCGGCGACGCCGCGCTTCCATCGTTCCTTCTGTTTGGGCGTCCCGCGCAATTCTGTCCCGTAGAACGCAAAGCTCGCTTCATCAAAGGCCTGCGGCAGCACGTCCGCATTTGAGTTGATGAGGTGGAACTTCAGATAGGCGCGCAGCGTCTCGACAGGCGTCTCGGCGACGATCGCCGCAATCTTCTGAACGGCGTCATCCTCGCGGACGATCACCTCGCCGACGGATTGAAGTCCCGCCGCGCCCAGCATCGCCCGCCACGGCGCCGACGGCGCGAACTCTTCGAGCAGTTCAAGCGACTTGAGATTATAGGTGAGATCGCGATTGCGACGCTTCGCCGGGTCCCAATGCGCGAGAGCGAATTCGGTTTCGAGCGCGTAAATGCGGTCCGCCGATCCCTGCGGATCGGGCAGGCCCGCGCGGGCGAGGGTTTCGGCGATATAGGTTTTGTATTTCGCCTGTTTGCCGGCGAATTTCGCTTCGAGGTAGTAATCGCGGTTCGGCATGCCGAGACCCGATTGGGTCAGGTAGACGGAATATTGGTCCGGCCGCTTCGCATCGACGCCGATGAAGACGGCGATGGGGCTCCTCGCGACGAATGACGGATCAAAAAACGCCGCCGCAAAATCGGCTTGCGATTCCAGCGCGTCGATGGCGGCGAAATCCTCAGCGAGCGGCGCCAGCCCCTTCGCGTTGATGGCGTCGACGTCGAGATAGCTCGCATAAAAGTCGCGCACTTTCCGTTCAACCGATCCCGGCGCCGCGCCTTGCATGGCGTCGTCTTCGACGATTTCCCTCAGCCGCTGCTCGGAGCGTTCCGCAAGCGCCGTGAACGAGCCGTAGCTCGAATAGTCGTCAGGTATCTTGAATGATCGCAGCCACTCGCCGTTCACGTAATCGTAAAAATCGTCGCCCGGCCTCACCGATGCGTCGATCGAGGACAGGTCGACGCCGAAAGCGCCGAGTTCGGGCGCGGCGGCCGCCTTAGCAGCCGCCGGCGATTGCGGGAGCTCATCCTTCTTGCCGCAGGCCGAGAGCGCCAGAACGGCGATGCCGCAAATAAGGGCCTTTTTCATCGACGGTTCCTTCCGCTTGTTCGCCGTGCTCGGTAACCGCCTCCGCCGGCGGGGGCAAGACCGAGGCGTCGCGTCAAAAGGTTCTTGTCGCGCCGCAACGATTCCGCCATGGTCCCGCCCGAGCGGCGAGGGATATTTCTGCAAATGGATCTGAAGTCGGTGATCCGGACCATACCGGACTATCCGAAACCCGGAATCATGTTTCGCGACGTGACCACGCTGCTCGCCGACGCGCGCGGTTTCAGGCGGGCGATCGACGAACTTGTCCAGCCGCTCGCCGGCGCGAAGATCGACAAGGTCGCCGGCATAGAAGCGCGAGGCTTCATTCTGGGCGGCGCCATCGCGCACCAGCTTTCAGTCGGATTTGTCCCGATCCGGAAGAAGGGAAAGCTTCCCTACAAGACGATTGGCGAGAGTTACGAGCTTGAGTACGGCGTCGACGAAGTCGAAATTCACGTCGATGCGGTGAAGAAAGGCGAGAAAGTGCTGCTGGTCGATGATCTGATCGCCACCGGGGGCACGGCGGCCGCAGCGATCAGATTGCTTGAGCGGGCCGGCGGCGATGTGGTCCTTTGTTCGTTTGTCGTCGATCTTCCCGAACTCGGCGGCGCGGAGAAGCTGCGCCGGTCCGGCAAGGAGGTCGTCGCGCTGGTTGCGTTTGAAGGGCATTGAAAATTTTCCGATAGGGAGCAGCCATGACGCTTTTTGTTCTCGGGCTTTTCATATTTTTCGGAACGCATCTGTGGACGGCGTTCGCGCGCAAGGGCCGGGAAGGGCTGATCGGCAAACTGGGGGCGGGGCCCTACAAGGGACTTTATTCGCTCGCCGCAATCGCCGGGTTCGCGCTGATCGTCGCCGGCTGGCCGACCGCCGATGCGGGCTTGCTGTATGCGCCGCCGGCATGGGCGAAGCACCTTACCTATCTGTTCACATTGCTAGCTCTGGTGCTGCTCGCCGCCGCTTACCTGCCGAAAGGAAAAATCGCGGCCGCCGCAAAGCATCCGATGCTCGCGGCCGTGAAGCTCTGGGCGTTCGGGCACCTTCTGGCGAACGGCGAGGTGCGCTCCGTCATCCTGTTCGGCGCGTTTCTCGCTTTCGGCGTCGCTGATCGCATCGCCGTGAAAAAGCGCGATGAGAAAACGCCGCAGCCCGGCCCCTTCGTCAATGACGCGATTGCAATCGTCGCCGGCGTCGCCGCCTGGGCGGCGATCTTCCTTGTCCTGCACCCCTATATCGCGGGCGTGGCGTTGAGACCCTGAGGATTATTACTCGGCGGCGGGCGGCTGCTTCGGAAAATAAAGCGCTGAAACGTCATAGCCGAGCGATTGCAGCTTGCTCAGCGCTTCCGCCTTTGACTCATCGCTGATCTCCGGCGTTCTGGCGAGGATCCACAGATACCGCCCGGACGGTTCGCCGACGATCGCGCGCGAATAGGCGTCGTCAAGGTCGATGATCCAGTAGTCGCCCCAGAAGGGTCCGAAAAAGCTGACTTTCAGCTTCGCGTTGCTCGTCTCATCAACGACGCGCGCGCGTCCCTTCGCCACTTTCATTTCACCGTCGGGAGACCCGAGTCGGCAGGTGTTGACCACGCTGATCAACCCGTCGTCGCGCATCGCATAATCGGCGGTGACGCCCTCGCAATTCCGTTCAAAACCGTTGTCGAGCCTTGCGATCTCGTACCAGCGGCCGAGATACCGATCGAGATCGACCGACGCGACGCTGGTCAGCGGTTCCGTCGCGGTGCGGTTGACAGGCTGGGAGGCGCAGGCTGCGAGGACGGAAAACCCAGCCGCAACGATCACATTTCTCACAGAAACCTCCTTCCGGCAGGCGCCGGCCGAGCAAATTCATTGTGCGGCGCGGCATTAGGCCTATAGTACGCGCGAAACTCAAGGACGGTTCTCATGTCGGCGCAGACAGCGATGAAGCGGATCACGGCGGCTGATATTTCCGCCCGCAAGGGCGGAGAGCCGATTGTCTGCCTGACGGCCTATGACGCGCCGATGGCGGCCATTCTGGATGAGCATTGCGATATCCTGCTTGTGGGCGACAGCGTCGGGATGGTCGTGCACGGCCTTCCTTCGACGGTCGGGGTCACCATGGAAATGATGATCCTGCACGGTCAGGCGGTGATGAGGGGATCGACGCGCGCGCTCGTCGTCGTCGACATGCCGTTCGGGTCATATGAATCGGGCCCGGAAAGGGCGTTTGAAAACGCAACGCGCCTCCTGAAGGAAACAGGCGCGCAGGCGATCAAGCTTGAAAGCGGCCGGTACGCCGCAGACGCGATCCGCTTCATGGTCGAGCGCGGCATTCCGGTCATGGGACATGTCGGATTGAGGCCGCAGGCGATCAACGTCTATGGCGCGTTCAAGGCGCGGGGGCGAACGACGTCGGAACGCGCGGAAATCCTCGCCGAGGCGAAAGCGACCGCCGCCGCCGGGGCTTTCGCGATCGTCGTCGAGGGCGTCGCTGAAGACCTCGCACGCGAGATAACGGAAATGGTCGGCGTTCCGACGATCGGCATCGGCGCCTCGCCAGTCTGCGACGGGCAGATCCTCGTCACCCAGGACATGCTCGGCCTGTTCGACTGGACGCCCAAATTCGTGAAGCGGTTTGCAAGCCTTCGAGCCTCGATCAAGGACGCCGTCGCTGAGTACGCCAGCGAAGTCCGTCGCCGGTCGTTTCCGGAGCCCGCGCAGGTCTATCGCCTCGACCAGCCTCAGCGTCCCGGAAAATCAGGCGCTTAAGGGCGCGCGCGCCGGCTGCGGCGTCGTTGCGCCTCCCTCTAAACGCCGGTAGAACCCGCCCCGGGCCAATTCAGGCCGTGCCGAAATATGGCCGTTCTTCGCCGTTAACGGAGGAGGCCTCGACGGGTAAGAAGGGCGTGGCGTGACCAACAACGATGACATGATGCTGCGCGAGGTCGATCAGGCGCTCGCCGAAGACGAAACCTCTCAAAAGATAAAGAAGAATCTGCCGGCGATCATCGGCGCCGCCCTGATCGTCGTCGGCGGCGTCGGCGGCTGGCAATTGTGGGAGAGCCGGCGCGCGGCGACCTCCGCCAGGATGTCCGCCGCTTATGACGCCGCGCTCAAGGAGGCCGGCGCCGAAAGCGGGACGAAAGCGCTCGAAGCGCTCGCTGAAGAGAGCGGCGCCTACGCCGCGCTCGCAAGGATGCGTCTCGCCGGCGAATACAGCATCAAGGGCGACCGCGAAAAGGCGCTTGGCCTTTATCGTTCGGTTTACGGCGGCGGGGCGGGGTCGAAGCGCCTCAAGGACGTCGCCAGGCTTCGCGCCGGCTATCTGTCGCTGGCGGACGGCCGCGACGCCGTGCTGAAGGATCTCGGCGATCTCGAAACCGACGCGACTGCGCTCGGCTTTTACGCGCGCGAGCTGATCGCGCTCGCCGCGCTCAAGGCCGGCGATTATCAGAGTGCGGAGGAAATGTTCCGCAAGGCGGCCTCGTCGCCGGCCGCGCCGGAACCTGTGCGCCTGCGCGCCGGAGAGTTTGCGGCGCTGGCGGGCGCCGGCAAGGCGGGCGTTGAATTCCCGGCGCTCGATGAAAGCGCGAAGTCCGACGTCGAGCGCTACCTTGAAGGGCTTGAGCAGGCGAGCAGCGACCTTACGTCCATCGTTGAGGGCGGCGCCGATGACGCAGCAGAGCCGTCGCCGCCGGCCGGCGGCGACGCCGAAGAAAGCGCAAGCGGGGAAGCCGCATCGACGCAACCGTCGAACCCTGAAGGGAACCAGTAGGACTATGTTGAAACGACCGCAGGCCGCAATTCGTCCTTCGCTCGCCTTGCTTGCGCTCGCGGCGCTTGCGCTTCCGGCATGCTCGTCCGGTCCTGTAAAGGCGGTGACGGGCATTTTCGGCGGAGACGACGAAGAGAAAAAGAAGGAAGGCGACGCGCCCGAGGAGGAGAACCGGATATCGATCCTGGCGCTCAACGAGGAAATCGAAGCAGACCCGCGTTTCGCCGGCGTCGAAATTGAGTTGCCGCCGTCTTACACGAACACGTCCTGGCCGACGCCTGGCGGCGAAGCCGATCATACGCTGCATCACCTTTCCTCCGCCGTGACCCTTGAGACGGCGTGGAAGGCGGATGTCGGCAAGGCGGAAGAACGCGCGCGCCTGACATCGCCGCCGGTCGTCGCGGACGGCACGCTTTATGTGATGGACGCGAAAGCGACCGTTAAGGCGCTTGACGCATTGACCGGCGAACGCAAGTGGGAGACGGAGCTCGCGCCGAAGCTCAAGGAAAAGTTCCGCGTTCGCGACATGCTTTCGCGTCCCAAGGCGGCGCAGATCGGTTTCGGCGGCGGCGTCTCCTATGACAACGGCAAGCTGTTCGTCACATCCGGTTTCGGCTTCGCCGCGGCGCTCGACGCGGCGACCGGCGAAAAGCTCTGGCAATATGACACGGAAGCGCCGGTCCGGACGCCGCCGACCGCCTATCGCGGCGCCGTCTATTTCGTGACCAACACCAACGACGCGATTGCGCTCAATCAGGACAATGGCGAAAAAATCTGGAATTTCCAGTCCTTCGAGGAAGCCGCGCGGATTTTATCGTCGGCAAGCCCCGCCGCCGCCGGCGATCTCATTGTGACGCCGTTTTCATCGGGCGAGGTTGTCGCGTTCCTCGCCGGATCGGGCCGCCCGGTCTGGAACGATACGCTTGCGCGCAACACGCAGCTGACTGCGCTTTCGATGCTCAACGACATCGCCGGCAGTCCTGTTATCGACCGCGGCCTCGTCTACGCCGTCAGTCATGCCGGGAGGCTGGTTGCCATCGACATCAGGACCGGCCAGCGCGCATGGGAAGCGCCGATCGCCAGTCTTCAGATGCCGTGGGTCGCCGGCGATTACATCTTTATCGTCTCGGTGGACGCAGAACTCGTCTGCCTGTCGCGCGCCGACGGCGCCGTCGTCTGGGTGTCGGAACTCAAGCGATACGAAAAACCGAAGAAGCGGAAAGGCCGGATCGCGTGGTCGGGCCCGGTGCTCGCCGGGGAATATCTCGTGCTCGTGTCTACCGACGGCAAAATCGTGAAAGTGTCGCCGAAGGACGGGACCGTGCTCGAGACGAAAAAGATCGATGACGGCTCAGTGATTGCGCCGATTGTCGCCGAAGAGCTCATTTACATCCTGACGCAAAAAGGCAAGCTCTACGCCTTGCGCTAGAGCGACGATCCGGGAGCGCCGATGTCATCACCACGCTCGGCGAGCGCGCCGCACGGCGGACCATTGAAGATCGCGATTGTCGGCCGGCCGAATGTCGGCAAGTCGACGCTGTTCAACCGGCTCGTCGGCAAAAGAATCGCGATTGTCGACGACACGCCGGGCGTCACCCGCGACCGGCGCGAAGGCGACGCGCGCCTCGGCGGCCTCACCTTCATCGCCATTGATACGCCGGGACTTGAGGAAGCGCCGGAAGCCGCGCTCGAAGGGCGGATGCGCCAGCAGACCGAGCGCGCCATCGAAGAAGCCGCCGCGTCGATCTTCGTCATCGACGCGCGGACTGGCGTGACGCCGCTCGATCAGCGGTTCGCGCAGATGCTGAGAAAGAGCGGCAAGAAGGTCATCGTCGTCGCAAACAAGGCGGAAAGCGCCGCCGGCGAAGCCGGCGTGATCGACGCCTGGTCGCTTGGGCTCGGCGAACCGATCGCGCTGTCGGCCGAACATGGGCAGGGCTTTAGCGAACTGCGCGAGGCGCTTGGCTCCGTCATCGCCCTGGCGCCGGACGAAGAGGGCGCCGACGACGAGGCCGAAAACTGGGACGACCCGCTGAAACCCCTGCGGGTCGCGATCGTCGGGCGCCCGAACGCCGGCAAGTCGACGCTCGTCAACCGTCTGATCGGCGAGGACCGGATGCTGACCGGCCCGGAGGCCGGCATTACGCGCGATTCAATCTCGACCGAATGGCGCTGGCGGGCGCCCGACCGCGAATGGCCGATCAAGCTTTTCGACACGGCCGGCATGCGCAAGAAGGCGAAGGTCCAGTCAAAACTTGAAAAGCTTTCCGTCGCCGACGCCTTGCGCGCAATTCAGTTCGCAGAGGTCGTCGTCCTGCTGACCGACGCTCAAACGCCGCTTGAGAAACAGGACCTCCAGATCGCCGACCTCGTGCTGCGGGAGGGCCGCGCGCTCGTCATCGCCGTCAACAAATGGGACCTCATTGACGACAAGAATGAGGCGGCGAAGGCGATTCGGGAGACGGCGGAGACCAATCTTGCGCAGGCGCCGCGCGTGCCTGTCATATTTTTTTCGGCGGAGACGGGGCGGGGCGTCGAAAAGCTGATGCCCGCGGTCACGAAAATCTATGTCGACTGGAATGCGCGCGTCAAAACGCCCGACCTCAATACATGGCTTCGCGCGGCGGTCGAAAAGCACCCGCCGCCCGCCGTCTCCGGGCAGCGCATCAAGCTGCGCTATATTGCGCAAACGAAGACGCGGCCGCCGACTTTCGTCGCCAAATGCACGCGCGCGGAGGAAGTTCCATTCGCCTATCGCCGTTATCTCGTGAACGGCATCCGCGAGTCGTTCGATCTTTGGGGCGTGCCGATCCGGCTCATTCTCGACAAGCCTGACAATCCGTTTGCGGAAGAATGAAGGCTATTCCCGTTTCAGCCGCTGCGCGAGACCGTCATAGTCCGGCGAGGCGGCTTTGAGTATCAGGGGCGCGATTTCGGACGGGTCGGGCAGCGTCGCCGGATCCTCGCCGGGCATCGCTTCGGCGCGCAACCGCGTGCGCATCGCGCCGGGATCAATTATAGCGACGCGAATCCCCGCTTGTTTCGTTTCCTCGGCGTAGGTTCTGGCGAGCATTTCCAGCGCCGCCTTGGACGCCGCGTATGCGCCCCAAAAGGGCCGTGCAATCTCGCCCCCGATGCGCGACGTGACCACAAGCACGCGGGCCGCGCCGCTGGCGCGCAGCAGCGGGTCCAGCGTCTTCAGCAGCCGCCAGTTCGCCTCGACATTGACGTCAAAGGCGCGCCGCCACGCCTTCGCCGAAATATCCGGGATCGGCGCAAGCTCGCCGAGCGCGCCGGCGTTGAGAACGAGGATGTCGAGCTTTGGAAACCGCTTGATCAACGCGGGGCCGAGCTGATCAATCGTTTCGAACTCTGTAAGGTCGGCGGGAACAAGCGACGCCTTGCCGCCGGCCTTTGCAATTTCATCGTCAAGCTCTTCGAGTCCGCCGACTGTTCGCGCCAGCGCAAGAACATGGGCGCCTGATTTGGCGAGCGCGAGCGCCGCCGCCTTGCCGATCCCGCGCGATGCGCCGGTGACGAGTGCGACTTTTCCTGGAAAATCAGGCGTTGCCGATTGAATCATAGGGGCCGCGCGGTCCTTTCCTTCCGACCGCCGGACGCGGCCTAGTCCTGCGGCAGGGGGATAAATTCTTCTTCGCCCGGGGGCAAGGCGAAGACGCCGCCGTTAAAACCGGCGGCTGCCGACGAGGCCCAGTCGCGTTTCGCCTGATCAATCCGCTCTTGAGACGTTGCAACGAGATTCCACCAAATGATGCGCGGGCCGAGCGGCGCGCCGCCGAGGAGCATCGCGCGCATGGACGATTCTGCGATGATCGAAGGCGCGCTTTCCTTCCTGAACACGATCATCCGGCCGGAATTGCATTCCTCGCCGTCGATCGCCGCCGCGCCGTCGAGGATATAAAGCGCGCGATCTTCATAGTCGGCGGGAAGCGGAATTTCGGCGCCCGCCGACGCTTCGACGCCGAGGTAAAACATTGGCGAACAGACTTTTACCGGCGATCGCTCGCCGAAGGCCTCGCCGGCGATCAGCCGCATGCTGAGGCCGGCCCTCTCGATCACCGGCAGCGTGTCCTTCGGATGGTGGTGAAACGACGGCGCCGTTTCGGCGTCGGCTTCGGGCAGCGCGACCCAGCTTTGTATGCCGTGCATGCGTTGCCCGGTTCTGCGCAAGGCGTCATCGGTCCGTTCGGAATGCACGATGCCGCGGCCGGCCGTCATCCAGTTGACGTCGCCGGGACGGATGACCTGATCGAAACCGAGACTGTCGCGATGACGCATTTCACCGTCGAAAAGGTAGGTGACGGTGGCGAGGCCGATATGCGGGTGCGGCCGCACGTCAATGCCGGCTCCCGGCTGAAAATCCGCCGGCCCCATCTCGTCGAAGAAAATGAAGGGGCCGACCATTCGCCGCTTGGCGAAAGGCAGAACCCGCCCGACTTCGAAGCCGCCGAGATCGCGGCGCCGCGGTTCGATGATCATTTCAATCGCTGGAGCAGTCATCTTCAAGCCGCCTTTCTAGAAGCTTGCTGAGAGCGACACCGCGCCGAATCCGTGCCCTTCCGGTTCCGTCCCGTATTGCCGTGTGCGCAGCACCTGGGTGTAGGAAAGGCGCGCCTTTCCGAAATTCATTGTCAATCCAGCCTGAAATTCGCCGACAAGCGCTTTCTTGTCGACTGAGGCGCTGTCCCTCCATGTGCCGCCGTCGAGAAAAATATTCCTAGCGACCGCCCGGGCGGCGGCGCCGGCGAAGATCGACCACGAAAATCCGCCACGACCGCCGAACCCGCCGCTCGGGATCGACGAGCGAACGCGCAGCGGTCCGAAATCCTGTGCGAGGCCGCTCCCGATGCGCAGCGTCATTCCTGCTCGGGCTTCCGTCAGGATGTTTCCGGCGCTGGCGCCGGCGAAAGGCGCAATCTCGAATTCGGTTTTTCCGGCGCCGTCTCTGAAGGCGCGCCATTGCCGGTCAAAAGACAGAGCGACGCCCGGCTCATTGCGGAGCTGGTTGTCCCAGCCGAGCGGTTCAATGTCGTTGGTGATGCGATGAAGCGTCCGCTGCGTCGGCTCGCCGAGCGCGGCGGGCCCGACGACGCCGATTGACGCGCCGAGGAAGTCGACAACGGCCCCGCCGCGGCGTTCGACGATCAGCGACGCATCGGCGTAAAGCCATCCGGCATAGGGATGTTGTCCCGCCGGCGGCGAGGGAACGCCGTAAAATTCGGGCGTGTACAGATTCTGTCCGGCGCCGAGGGAGAGGCGCGTACGATCGTCGTCACGGGCGCCGAGCAGGACGCGCGCGAACCCGGCGTGCCTTCCCTCGGGAAAGACGTAAGCGAGCTTCACCCCGCTCGTATAATCGCGGTCCGACCCTGCCAGGACGTCGTTCTCAACGACGACGCCAATCGCCGCGCCGTCAGCGGCGCTCGCCGCGGTCGCGCCCGCAATTGCGAAACAGATCGACATCAACGCCCGCACGAGAACCATCCTGAGCGAAGTCGGCAGGCCGCGCAACCGCAGCGTCAAAAATCCGAAAGAATGATCCTTTCGGCGAGCCTGCGCGCATGGATCTCGGCGCTTAGCAGCGCGCGGTCGTCATCGGGCCCGATGCCGAGAAAGAGTTTCATGCCCTCTTCAAGGCTGAACAATTGAAGCACGATTTCGCGCACTTTCTCGTCTGATGCGTCCGGCCGGGCTTCGCGGACGAGGTAATAGATGAAGCGTCCGATCGGCCGGTAAAGTTCGCGCACGAGAATTTTTGCGTCATTGTCGCTCGCCGCGTATCCCCAGATCTGAAAGAACAGAGGATGCGATTGCCGTCCGTTCGCAACGTAGAACGTGACGACGTCGAGCAGAACCTTCAGCGGCGGATCGCCGTCGGAGCCGAGATGATCTAAATGCGCCTCGACATAATCGGCGAGCGCTTCGCGCAAGGTCGCTTCCAGGAGAACACCCTTCGACTGGAAATAATAATTGACGTTGCCGAGTGCGACGCCGGCCTCATCCGCGACTTTCCGCATCGACAGGCCGGCATGGCCGTCGCGGATGAATACGCGATGGGCGGCGGCGAGGATCGAGCGAAGCGTCCGTGCGCCCTTGGGCGACAGGCCGTTGGTCATGGCGACGCTCGGACGGCTGGCGGACAACTCGTTCAGATGGTCGGCGATGATCGCGGCGGCGCGTCCGGACCCGTTCCTGTTCTTCCGTTCGCCAGCCCCCATGCGCCCCGCCTTGTGACTTATTAACAAATTTTTTTTTTGACCCGCTTGACCCCCCGTCGAAGCAGGACTATTTCGTCCGGAGATATTAGGACGAG